>JBAXSA010000249.1:0-4697 GCA_037130945.1 Pseudomonadota bacterium
CCATTGATGGCGAGGTGCGGGGTCATGGCGATGTTCCCGCCTGGTTCACCGACGACACCCCGAAGCGTTTTGAGGCTTATGGCTGGCATGTCCTGCCCAAGGTCGATGGCCACGATGCCGTAGCGGTGCGGGCCGCCATCGAGTTGGCGCGGGCGATGCTCGACAAGCCTACGCTGATTTGCTGCCAGACTATCATTGGCTTTGGCTCGCCGAACAAACAGGGCAAGGAGGAATGTCATGGCGCGGCGCTCGGCAAGGACGAGATCGAGTTGACCCGTAAAAACCTCGGGTGGCCATACGCTCCCTTCGAGGTGCCCGCCGATCTTTATGCCGGCTGGAATGCGCGTGACAAGGGTGCCCAGGCCGAGGCCGGGTGGAATGTCCGCTTCGCGGCCTATGCCAAGGAATATCCCGATCTCGCCGCCGAGTTCAAACGCCGCGCCACCGGCGAGTTGCCCGCCGGCTGGGCCGGGAAATCGGCGGCCTTCGTGGCGTCGGTGGTGGAAAAGGGCGAGACCATTGCCTCCCGCAAGGCCTCTCAGAACGCCCTCAATGGATTGGGGCCGCTGCTGCCCGAGCTGCTCGGTGGTTCGGCGGATCTCGCCGGCTCCAATCTGACGATCTGGACGGGCTGCAAAGGGATTGGCCCGTCGGATGCTTCCGGCAATTACCTCTACTACGGGGTGCGCGAGTTCGGCATGTCGGCAATCATGAACGGCATCGTCCTGCACGGAGGGTTTATCCCTTATGGCGCGACCTTCCTGATGTTTTCCGAGTATGCCCGCAATGCGCTTCGCATGGCGGCCCTTATGAAGATTCCCACGATCTTCGTCTATACCCATGACTCCATCGGCCTCGGCGAAGATGGCCCGACCCACCAGCCGGTCGAACAAATCCCGACACTGCGCCTGATCCCCAACATGAGCGTCTGGCGTCCCTGCGACGCGGTGGAATCCGCCGTGGCGTGGCAACTGGCCATCGAACGTAAAACTGGCCCCTCGTGCCTGATCTTCTCCCGCCAGAACTTGGCGCACATGGCCCGCAGCCCGGAACAAATCGCCGCCATCCGCCGTGGCGGTTATGTCCTGCGGGATTGTCAGGGCACACCGGACGCCATTCTCATCGCCACCGGCTCCGAGGTCGAACTGGCGATGAAGGCCGCGCTGGCCCTCACGGACAAGGCCATTCGCGTCGTCTCCATGCCCTCCACGGATATCTTCGACGCCCAGGATGCCGCCTACCGCGAATCCGTGTTGCCCAAGGCCGTAACCGCCCGTGTCGCGGTAGAGGCCGCCGTACCTGACGGCTGGTGGAAATATGCCGGTAGCCAGGGGGCGGTGGTCGGTATTGGCCGCTTCGGCGAGTCCGCCCCGGCTGGCGATCTTTTCAAGGCGTTTGGTTTTACTGTCGAGAACGTCATCGCCGTGGTCAAGGGCGTCCTTTGAACCCTCTGAATCATCCCGGCACCTATCATTCCTAATCCATTCGCAACAGGAGTCTCTCCAGCATGACTATCAAAGTGGGCATCAACGGTTTTGGTCGTATCGGTCGCATGGCCTTCCGTGCCATTGCCAAGGATTTTCCCAATATCCAGGTGGTGGGCATCAACGACCTGCTCGATCCCAACTATCTGGCCTACATGCTCAAGTACGATTCGGTGCATGGCAACTTCCCCGGCGATATTACCGTCGATGGCAATACCCTGATAGTCAACGGCAACCGCATCCGCCTGACCGCCGAGCGCGATCCCGCCAACCTGAAGTGGAACGAAGTGGGTGCCGATCTGGTCATCGAATGCACCGGTTTTTTTCTCACCGAGGAGACCTGCCAAAAGCATCTCGACGCCGGTGCCAAAAAAGTGGTGCAATCCGCCCCCTCCAAGGACAATACGCCGATGTTTGTCTATGGCGTCAACCACAAGACCTATGCCGGCCAGAGCATTGTCTCCGCCGCCTCCTGTACCACCAACTGCCTGGCCCCCGTCGCCAAGGTGCTGCACGACAATTGGGGTATCAAACGTGGTCTGATGACCACCGTCCATGCCGCCACTGCCACCCAGAAGACCGTCGATGGCCCCTCCAGCAAGGACTGGCGTGGCGGCCGCGGCATCCTGGAAAACATCATTCCGTCCTCGACCGGTGCCGCCAAGGCAGCGGGCAAGGTGTTGCCCGAGCTGAACGGCAAGTTGACCGGCATGGCCTTCCGCGTTCCGACCTCCGATGTCTCCGTGGTTGATCTGACCGTTGAGTTGAACAAGGATGCCTCCTATAAAGACATCTGCGCCGCCATGAAGGCCGCCTCCGAGTCGGGTGACCTCAAGGGCGTGCTGGCCTATACCGAGGAGAAGGTGGTTTCGACCGATTTCCGTGGTTGCGGTACCCCCTCGATCTTCGATGCCGAAGCCGGCATCGCCCTGGATAGCACCTTCATCAAGGTGGTGGCTTGGTACGACAATGAGTACGGCTATACCTGCAACATGCTGCGCATGGTGGAACACGTCTCCAGGTAAAGCGACGGTGCCGTGCCGTTGATACCCTCCCACGCTGGGAGGGGGGAGGCACCCATTTTTTGTTTCCCCATTTAGATCCCAAAATATAGGGGGTTCCCGTGACTGTCATTAGTGTGTCCGATCTCGATCTCAAAGGTAAGCGCATTCTGATTCGCGCCGATCTCAATGTGCCTATCAAGGAAGGCAGGATCACCTCCGATGCCCGTATAGAGGCCTCGATGGCGACCATCCAACATTGCATCAAGGCTGGGGGCCGGGTCATGGTGACATCGCATCTGGGACGACCCACCGAGGGCGACTGTTCGGCGGCTAATTCCTTAAGACCTGTGGTGGATAACATCGCTGCCCGTCTGGGTAAACCGGTGCGGCTGATCGAGAACTGGGTGGATGGCGGTTTCGAGGTCGCCGAGGGCGAATTGGTGGTGCTAGAGAATTGCCGTTGCAACCTGGGCGAGAAGAAAAACAAGGAGGAGACCGCCCGTCATTACGCCTCGCTATGCGATATTTTCGTCATGGATGCCTTTGGCACAGCCCATCGCGCCGAGGCATCGACTTACGGGGTAGCCCAATACGCGCCGGTGGCGGCTGCGGGTATCCTCATGATGGGTGAGTTGGACGCCTTGCAAAGGGCCCTGGCCAACCCGGCCCGTCCGATGGTCGCCATCGTTGGCGGCTCCAAGGTTTCCACCAAGCTTATGATATTGGAATCCCTGTCCGAGAAGGTCGATCAGCTGGTGGTGGGTGGCGGTATCGCCAATACCTTCCTCAAGGCCGCTGGCAAGAATATCGGGAAATCCCTGTGCGAGGATGATCTTGTCCCGGTAGCCCAGGCCTTGATGGCCAAAATGTCGGCGCGGGGGGCGGTGATTCCCATCGCCAAGGATGTAGTGTGCGGCAAGAAGCTGGACGCCACTGAACCGGCCATCCTCAAGGATGTCAATGAC
Organism: Pseudomonadota bacterium; assembly: GCA_037130945.1. Lineage (GTDB taxonomy): Bacteria > Pseudomonadota > Gammaproteobacteria > Chromatiales > Chromatiaceae > JBAXSA01. The sequence goes on from JBAXSA010000249.1 coordinate 3,454, forward strand.
GTGGCCGACGATGACATGATCTTCGACATGGGTCCGCAGTCAGCCCAGGAAATCGCCGACATCATTATGAAAGCCGGCACCGTGGTCTGGAATGGCCCGATTGGGGTGTTCGAATTCGATCAGTTTGGCGCGGGCACTCGCGTGGTCGCCGAGGCCATCGCTAACACCGAAGCCTTTACCCTGGTAGGGGGTGGCGACACCATTGCGGCGGTTCAAAAATACGATATCCGTGACGATGTATCCTATATCTCGACAGCCGGTGGTGCCTTCCTGGAGTACCTGGAAGGCAATACCCTGCCCGCCGTAGCCATCCTGGAGGAGCGACTGGGTGTCGTCATGATGGCTTTCCGGCGCTCAGTCAAAGCTAAACGAGCCCACCAATCCTGACCCCCGCTAGTCGCACCGATTAACAGACATATGCCACGCCGCACCAAAATCATTGCCACCCTGGGACCTGCCACCGACGACGCCAAGACGATGCAGGGTTTGATCCAATGCGGCCTAGACCTGGCCCGTATCAATCTTTCGCATGACACCCACAGCCGCCACCGGGATCGAGTCCGGGCCTTGCGCGCCTGTGTCGATGGCAGCTCGCGTCATGTCGGGTTGCTGGCGGATTTGCAGGGCCCCAAGATTCGCATTGGCCGTTTTCGCGAGGGATCGGTCGTACTCAAGGAAGGCGAGCTCTTTGCCATCGACCTGACCTGTCCTCTCGATGAAGGTGACCTGCATCGGGTGGGTACCACTTATGGGGATCTGGTTCGGGATGTTGTGCGTGGCAACACCCTGTTGCTGGACGATGGGGCCATCGCCCTGTGGGTCAACGAGGTACAGGATTCGGTCGTCCATTGCCGGGTGGTGGTGGGGGGGGAACTCTCCAACCACAAGGGCATCAACAAACTCGGTGGCGGTTTGTCGGCACCGGCCCTGACCGACAAGGATAAAATAGATATTCGCTTCGCCGCCGAGTTGGGGGCCGATTATGTCGCGGTGTCCTTTGTCCGCAACGCCGACGATGTCCGCAAGGCGCGAACCCTGCTTCGGGAGGCGGGTTGTCAGGCCGGTATCATCGCCAAGATCGAGCGGGCCGAGGCCTTGAACTGCATCGAGGAGATCATCGACGCCTCCGATGCCATCATGATCGCCCGGGGGGATTTGGGTGTGGAACTGGGGGATGCGGAATTGCCCTCGGTTCAGAAACGCCTCATCCGGTTGGCCCAGGAGCGCAATAGTGTGGCCATCAC
>JBAXSA010000250.1:0-4659 GCA_037130945.1 Pseudomonadota bacterium
GAGTTTACACTATCACGACAACCGGAATTTGCCAAGGTAAGAGCCTGGTTGACTCTAAGTGTCAGTACCCCGTTCGCCCTGAGCTTGTTGAAGAGCTTAGGGTCAGCACGGTTTGCCCTTCGGTTGGCATTCAGCAGGCTCCCTCAGGGCAAGTGAAAACCGGTAATCAGCTTCCGCTTGACCCACATCAACAACAGGTCACCGATGGCAAGATTTTTCTCCTCCACCATTGCGGTGATCATGGCCGATTCCAGAACCTGACCATCTCGGCAGGCCATCCAGAAGGCGTATTCACCAGGCGAAAGATCCAGGGGCACGGCGTTGTTTGCCGCATCCCTGACCACGAGCGATCCGTGCCACGAGGGTGTCAGATCAATCCGTCCCAGTGCTGCATCCCGCTCCGAGGGCTCATCAAGCCGATGCGCGAGCCAGATCCCGGCCACGGGATACCTGGATTCCATGGCGGTCGCGCCTGGCCACAGCTCGAATATTATGTGGGATCGCCGTTCCACTTCCAGAGCCGCCAACGCCTGAAAGTCAAAGGGTTTCGGATCAGCGGCCCCATAAGTCGCCAGCAGGGCCCACTCAAGGCGGGCCATGTCCGGCAGATAGGGCAGATCCCGCACGATTGGGTGAACCTGCAAAAAACCCGGGAATACCTGACCATAGGTATTAAGATCCCCATCCTGGCTGGGATGGGTTTCGAGGTACTGATCCGCCAGCGTTTGAAACCACTCGCCACCTACCAGCCAACGGATCACGGGATAGGTCGAGGCGAGCGCCGCCCGCCAATTGCCCCACACATTGCGGCGGTAAGCCAAAAAACGTCTTTCCAGTACGTCATCGGTTTCCAGGAAAAACCCTTTGAACCCCGTATCCGGACTCTCGATCAGCGCGGTGCCGAAGGCCGCCTGAAGTTCAGGCAGTGACGGCATGGCAGCCACCCATCCGCAGATCCGCCCGTGCGGCCTCTTCCATCAGGACAGACAACGCCGGAATGTCGGTATCCCATTCGATGAGGGTCGGTTTGGGCCCGATCCGTCTCAGGGCGTATTCATAGAGTTTCCAGACTGGCGGAGATACCAGATGGCCGTGGGTATCGACCAGAAAATCGTCGCAGTGATCGTAACCCGCAAGATGAATCTCACCGATCAGTCCGGCAGGGATGGCATCCACATAGCCATACGCATCAAACCCCTCATGGTTGGCTGCGGAGACATGGATATTGTTGATGTCGAGCAGGATTCGGCAACCCGAGCGGCGAGCCACTTCGACCAAAAAATCCCATTCACTGAAATCGGCGAGCCGCCACTGAAGATAGCTTGAGACATTCTCGACAAGAATGGCGCGGCCGAGTACTTCCTGCATTCGGTCAATACGCGCACAAACCTGCTTGAGAGAGGCTTGGGTGTAAGGCAGGGGCAATAGATCGTTGAAGTGATGTGTGCCCACGGAAGACCAGCAAAGATGCTCTGACACGGCGGCTGGTTGAATCTGCGCCACCAGTCTCGCGAGCTTGTGCAGATGCCTTTCAAACAGCGTATCGACGCCTCCCAGAGACGCGCTGACGCCATGCAGACTGACGGGATAGGCATCCCGGATGGTGGTCAGAAAATCGAGGGCGGAACCGCCCTCGACAAAGAAATTTTCGCTATGCACCTCCCACCACGCTACCGCCGGGCGGCTAGCCAGCACCGCCGGATGATGCGGTGCGCGAAGGCCAATTCCGGCCTTGACAGGCAGCGAGGTGAAGGAATGCAAGATAAACGATGGGTGGGGCAGTGCTACTTCTTGCTGGCTTCAGCGGCCTTCAGATGCCCGCCCACTTTTTCACAGCTACCCGCAGCAACAAATTTGAATTCGTTGGGATCATGGTCAGCCTTGGATTGTCCGGCGCACGAATGCTTGGAATATTTCCCGCCGCAATCGTTTTGACCGGCCTTGGCGACGCCAAAGCATTTTTCTTTTTCGGCGGCAGCCTGGGTAACGCCGGACTCGGCGGCCAGGCCGAAGGCCACCAGCCCGGCAACAACGGAAAGGGATAAGTCGTTTGATTGCATTGTATTTTCCTGTTGTGGATGATGGTGAATAGGAACCACTGCAAGATTAGGCTGGATCGCAGCCAGAGTCGCATTATGGATCAGATCTGGCCAGATGCGCATTATGTCGTCTAAGGAAGTAGCCGTCTGGCCAGCCAAAACGCCGTTGCGTCCGCCAGTGCCAAAGGCTTGCTCAACAGATACCCCTGGATTTCGTCGCATCCCATCTCACCCAATAGCTTGAGTTGCGCTTCGGTTTCGACGCCTTCCGCGATCACCCGCAGATTCAATGTCTGGCCCAGGCGCACCACGGCCTCCACAATGGCCGAGTCCTTGGACGCGCACGATTCACCCAGTTGACGCACAAAACTCTGATCCACCTTGAGCTTGTCGATCGGAAATCGCTTCAAATAGGCCAGACTGGAATAACCCGTGCCAAAATCGTCAATCGCCAACGAGATGCCCAGTTGCTGGAGCTGCTGGAGTTCGTCGATGACACGATCCGGATCCTGCATGATGGCGCTCTCCGTGATCTCCAGCTCGATTAAGGCAGGTGCCACGCCGACCTCCCTGAACGTGCGCGTCACCATCTCCAGAAATCCGGGATCCTGAAACTGGCGGGCGGAGATATTCACCGCCACCACCAGCGGCCCGCTGCCGGCGGCTTGCCAGTCCGCCGCCTGACGGCAGGCCTGACGCAAGATCCATTCGCCGAGCGGCACGATCAGACCGGTTTCTTCCGCGATGGGGATGAAATCGACCGGAGAGATCATCCATTCCCCCTGACGCCAGCGAACCAGCGCCTCAAACCCCACCAGCCGCCCGGTTGCAATCGCCATTTGCGGCTGGTAGAGCAAGACCAGTTCGTCCCGCTCGACCGCGTGCCCGAGTGCGGCCTCCATCTCAAGACGCTCGGCACTGCGGGCGTTGAATGCCGGCACATAGGCCACATATCCCTGCCCGCTCCGCTGCGCCTGCTGTAACGCGGTATTCGCGTTACGCATCAGGGTGACGGCGTCCTGTCCATCGGAGGGAAACCGCGCGGAGCCGCAGGCAATCGAAATCAGCAGCTCATACTGGCCCACATGGATGGGTTGCGTGGCGGCATTAAAAATATCCATCAGCGCCTGGTTCGTGGCTTGGTTTTCCTCTACATAATAGAGCAAGCCGAATTTGGCACCATCCAGCCGATACATCTCGGGTTTTAGCATCCCGGCCTGCCTCTGAAGCCGTTCGGCAAACGCACGGAGCGCGGCATCCGCGATTTCGTGGCCCAGGGTGCCAGCCAGTCGATGGAAGCGTTCAACGGCGATGGTGATCAATATCCAGCTCCGATCATCCAGCCCCTTAAGCCTCGTCTCCAGCGCCCGCCGGTTGTATAGCCCGGTGACAAAATCATGAACAGCGTTGTAGGCGAGTTGGGATTCGGCACGAGCGCGCGCCTGAATGTGGTAAACCACCAGCAAGGCGATGAAGAAGATCAATACGCTATAGGCGACGATCAGGGTCGTCATCTGCGCCACCTTACTCTCGGTCTCGGCACCAGCCTGATACACGGCTTGCTGGATCAGGTGGCGCAATTCCGACAAAATGTTTCGGATTTCAGTGGTGTCGATGGTCATCTCGACCAGCACCGCACGCACCTCGTCCAGATCGCCCTTCTCTTGGGGTGATGGCTCCATCAGCCGGTCGAGCTGAGGCAGGAGCTTGCTGGAGTTCTGGAAGGCCTCCCGGATGGTGACCAGCCTGGCGTCTCCCGGAAAGGCACGTTCAAGGCGAGTCAGACTGCGCTCAAAATCTGCCTGGAGCTGTTGGCCGGTATTCAGAAAAGTAGGCCGGTTGATGGCATAGGCGAAGTATTGGTAGTTGTTGTTTTGGGTCGCTAGCAGGCTTCGCTCTACCTGGCCGATATCCTCGAGTAGCGGGATCTTCTCCCTGACCAGCGGGGTTGACGCCTGCATGATGTCGCGGCTGGTGGAGGCGATAAAGGCGGAGAGCCCGAAACCCAGAAGGCTGGCAGCCAAAAACAGCCAGGCCAGGCCACGACGCGGTTGGGTGGTCAAGCCAGTAGCGTCCAGCCCGTTCGAACTTAAACTTTGGTAGATACCCATCGGTCACTCTCGAAGGTCATTGGTCTGTTTCCATCACAAGACGTCATGACGCCATTATCCAACAATTGCAATGAACAGGCCGCGCTCGTCGTCGAGATCCGCGACTGGGGCCGTCTCCTGGGTTTTCAGCAGATCGCCATCGCCCTGCCCGAGACGGGTGCCGCCGCCGGCCGGCTTCATCAATGGCTGGATCTAGGCTACCACGGCAGTATGAATTATATGGCGCGCCACGCTGGGCTACGCGCCTGTCCTGCGGATCTGGTTCCGGGGGTCAAAAGCATTATTACGGCCCGTATGGATTATCTGCCAGAGCCCCAGTCCGCCGCCTGGGCCACCTTGGAGGATCCTCGCCGGGGCTACATCGCCCGCTACGCCCTGGGCAGGGACTACCACAAGGTACTCCGTCGCCGCCTAAAACAATTGGCACAACGGCTCGAGGCCCGGGCCGGCCCCCTGGGTTACCGGGTTTTTAGCGATTCGGCCCCGGTCATGGAAAAATCCCTGGCCGC
>JBAXSA010000251.1:0-4625 GCA_037130945.1 Pseudomonadota bacterium
GCCAGAGCCAGCCAGGCGTTTGGCGTCACCACCCGGATCAGGGTTTCCAGTTGCTCGGGCGAGGACAAGCGATCCAGTGCCACCTTGCGAAATATTTTTTCACGCACCAGGGCCATGTCTCAATCCTCGATGGCCCGACCCTGGAGCAGGGCCGGGAGGGCGACTTGATGGCGTTCGCCCTCGCGACGCACCAGACGGCCCAGTTCAAACCGGAGTTGCACGATCGCGCTGGCGTAACGCTGGCGCAGCGCCACATTGGTCAGGAGTGCGTTATTGAGGCGATCCTCGACATTGATGACGTCGATCACCGTGGCAGTGCCAAGGCGCCGCTTGGTTTGCTCGTTCTTCAGGGTGGTTTCGTAACGCCTCACGGTCTCGGCGCTTTCCAGTGCTTGCGCGGCTGCACGGCGTACTAAGGCGACCAGCACCGGCACATTGGCGGCGATGCTCTGTTCCAGATCCCGCTGGTGTAGCGAGGCCGACTCGGATGTCGCGGCTTCGGCGAGATGCGTCCCACGGGCCGCACTGTTATCCCAGGGCCATTGCAAACTGAGCGTCGCCCCCACCGTGGAACCGGCGGCGTTTTTCAAACCACGATCAGCTCGGATGGCCGACCCACCTTCGTCCAGGCCGGTATAACCCAGGCTCAGATTCAGATCCACCTGAGGCTTGAGATTGTTGCGTGCCGCCCTGAGCCGGTAACCTGCTGCCCGATCGCGCTGGCGATCCGCTTCCAGATCCGCGCGGCTGGCCAGGGCCTGATCAATCAGGAGAGATTCGCGGAGCGGACTGGGCAGGGCATGGTGGGGTGGAAAATCGTTGGCAGGCCGACCCATCTCATGAATCCGCCCAGCGGACAGCCCCATCAACCGGGCCAGATTTTTTCGTGCCTCGTCCACCTCCTGTTCGCTTGTCAGTCGCATTGCTACCTTCTCGGATCGGCTGGCGAGTGCCAACTCGATATCCGCCCGGGGCATCTGGTCGGCCTCGATCAAATGCCTGATCTCGGTGACCAAATCCTCAAGGCGTTTCTCGGTGGCCGTGGCAATCTCCAGCCGCTTCGCCTTGGTCACCCAGTCCCAGTACGCCAGGGTGGACTCCAGGAGAATTTGGGCGCTGGCATGCTGGAAATCGGCGCACGCGGCTTCATGCTCGGCCTGAGCAGCGTCGAGTTCGGCACCCACCGTCTCACGTCCGGCATTGCGAGCCAGTGGAATCTTGAAGGTAAAGGCCAGGGTGCCAGAGAGTTGCGAAGGCACGCCTGCCATGGTCTGGAGGTTGTCCCGGGTGGAGGTGACAAGAAAATCCACGCCCGTGGAGAGACCATTCAGCAGGGTCTTGTCGGCACCGATGCGATAGGTGGTGGCTTCCTGGATTTGGCTGGCACCCGGGTCGGGGCCCAGTGTCTGATAGAGACCTAGCTCGTCGGCCCGCAGGGGCCTTAGATCGCGGGAACGCCCAGCACTGGCCCGGAGAACCGGATCGAAGGGCCCCCGAGCCTTCAAGACCTCGCCCTCGGCGGCCATGACCTGCTGTTGTCCCAGCAACAGGCTGGCATTGAAGCGCAAGGCTTGATCCAACACTTCGCCGAGCGGGATGTCACTGCCTGCCTGGGCACTGGCCATGACACAAAGGAGGGGGAAAAACCGCACAGAACCAAGACAGGCTAATCCCCTTGACCACCCAGGCAAGATCCTATCCCCCCGCCAAGTGTTTTAGCATCCGCTCGAATCGGGCACCTGCCAGATGGACATGATCGAGAACATTCGGATCAAGTTCATCGGCTAATCTACCCTCTCCAGGATTGTTATCTTCCGTGCCGTAGCCCAGATGCCGAATCGTGCCGCGCATGCGATCGGAGAGGAACATGGCCAGAGCCCGGTAGAACCGGGCGGCAAAGGCGGTATCCTCGGCCAGTTTCCGCAATATCACCGGCTTGGGAATGGCCAGCACCCGTGCGTCGCGATCTACCACCACGGAAGCTGCGGTGGGACCGGCATCCACCAGCGACATCTCGCCCAGAATATCACCGCTCCCGACCTCTGCCAGCTTAACTCCAGGGCCGACCATGACCGACATGGCACCTTCCAGCACGATGAAAATGGTGTCGAGTTGGGTGCCCTGCCGGATCAGGGTCTGGCCGGCAGCCACGAGTTGAATCCGGCCGTTACGAGCCAGCCAGGCGGCGTCGTCGTCGCTCAACTGTCCGAGGATGAACAAAACCTTGCGCATGGTTGCTCCGTATGGTCAAGTGCCGAGAGGTTCTCGGAATTATAAGGCATGTTGGCCGCCATGACCGCCTTGGCATCTTGGAATTTCACCTGAAATGGGATCAATTGATCGAAATAGGGGCCGGAAATGTGATCCAATCCACAAAATGATCACGTTCCGGAAGAAATGTGAACGACTTCTCATTTTGCCCAAAGTTGCTCGTATAGTATTCATTGCACGTCCAGTAGCAAATCAACACTACTGGGATTTAAACCCAATCACCAGGACTTCCTGGAAATGATTGAAGATTAATCGATTGCTTTGGAGTAAATACCATGAGTACCATTAGAACCTTCTTCGCGAAGATGGTCACCAATAACCCCGAATGGCAGGCCAAGATCAATGCCGCCGAAAGTGCTGCCGACATTGTCAAGCTGGGCGCCGCCGCTGGTTATTCCTTTACCGAGGAAGCCGTGACGAGCTTTATCGAATCGCTGAAATCCGGCTCCCATGAATTGCTTTCCGAGGAATTGGAGACCGTCGCGGGTGGGATGCCGTGTACATTCAGTGCCTATACAAAGCACGCCACTGGACAGGGCACCAAGTGCTGCTACGGCTAGAGCCACTGATATAACCATAGGCTCTCCCAGTCATCTGGGAGAGTATTGTAAATATCTCATTATATTTGGAGAGCAAACATGCAAACCGTACGTCAATTTTTGACCGAGGTTGTATCAAACAACCCTGAGCTGCAGGCCAGGATAGAGAAGGCGGCCACCTTGGGGGAGATCGTCGAGATCTCGGCCTCCGCCGGTTACCAACTCACGAAGGATTCTCTCGAGGAATTCATCAAGTCCCAGTTGAGCGGCAATGAGCTGTCGATGGATGAAATGGCAACTGTGGCCGGAGGTGGAGAAGTAACGCGGCCGCGGCTCCCTCTTGGGGAGTACACCCTTCTAATGGGCTGCTATGTCCTTGTTCCGACTCAGTACAACCCTTCGCTGTGTCCAAAATAAGTAGATAGCAATATTGCCGGCGTCAGGTTCATTGTCGCTAATGATGGTTCTCCCAGTCACCTGGGAGAGCCCAGGCAAATATCTTTAGGTGTTATTGGGAGAAGAATTATGAAAACCGTCCGTCACTTTCTGACAGAGGCCGTCTCGAATAATCCAGACATACAGACCAGTATCTATAATGCGTCCACTCTGGGTGAGATCGTTGAAATTGCGGCTTCAACCGGTTATCAAATCACGATGAAGGAGGCCCTGGAAGCATTTATGAGTCCCCGGTTGAATAACAGCAATTCACTGACAATGGATGAGTTGGTGACAGTCGCTGGGGGAGTGGATGTCAAGTGGAACTGGCCCCTCCAGAAGGATATGGTGACACTCAAAATGGGGTGTTATCAGGTGATTCCACCCATGCGGGATCCGGCATTGTATCCGTGATGGACAAGCAGCCTATAGACGAGCGAATATTTATTGATTGTTCGGAGAAACTACCATGAGTGCCATCAATAACTTCTTTATGACGCTGGTCGCGGACAGTCCCGAGTGGATGGCCAAGGTCAATGCCGCTCAGAACCCTGCCGACATCGTCAGGATGGGTGCCTCCGCAGGCTACGCCTTTACCGAGGAAGCCGTGACAAGTCTCATGACATCACTGAGGGCCGGATTGGAAGATCTGCCACCGGATGAACTGGCGGCGGCTACTGGTGGCATACAGGTGGTGAGTGGATCACCCTATGCCTGCTACATCACCCAACTGCCACATCCAGCAACCCGGCCCCTCCTGGGGGGTGGATTTGGCGGATCTTGTCCCACGCTTCCCTAGGCACCTGTAGAACTGGACGACACGACGGCCCGATGCTCAGCCACCACCTCCGCCCTTTACTGAACACACACCATGAATGATTCCTCCTCATATTTCGCGTCGCTCGTGGCCGAGTCCATGCCTTTATGGGAACGCATCGAGCAAACCACATCGCTGGCATCGCCATCGGCCGAGGATCTGTCCCAGACCGAGGCCATACTCCAACGCTGGTGCAAGAGCGCGGGCCTCGATGACTGGGCGGTACTGGAAAAACGCTTGCGCTGGGATGGTTGGGAGATGGATCGAATCCGTGCAGTGCTGGCCACCCCGCCCAGGGTCGATACGGCCGCGCTTCCCCCCTGGACAGCCTTGATCGAGGAACTGATGACCACCGCTCGGGCCATGAGCGTCACGCCATCCCTGGTCGATGCCGTGGCAGCCCGGTGCATCAAATCCGATCGTCCCGTTCCTTACGAGGATGTCCTGTTACCCGCAGTGGCCGTGGCCCGTCAACACTTGCGCCAGCCTATTGGAACCGGTGACGGGGATTTTCCGGGCCTGACATCGGCCGCCCATGGCCAGTTGGAGCGGGGATTGATCAG
>JBAXSA010000252.1:0-4624 GCA_037130945.1 Pseudomonadota bacterium
GTTGAAAGCAGCTTAAACTAACAGCATTTTTGTCTTGACTTATGGGTCCACTTTAATTCCTTTACGAATGCGGGATGAATGGCTCACGAACGAGCGCGCACAAGGCTCGAATAGCCGAGCAAAAGTGCGAATAATTATTGCGTTGCTGGATTTTACATTATATCGAGGTCACACCCACCGTCGCTCAGTTCGTAACGATCCCCATCGCGTAATTGATCGGCTTGAAACGGGCCATGGCCGGATGCTCGACGTGTCTGTGCCATGAAGTGACCCCCGCTTGGGGAAACGGAAGGGCTGGAAAGATGGAGGAAGGTTCTACTGATCCGGAATGGGGGTCAAGTGGTTGATCGGTTTGCCCGAAAAGACCCCCCTCACTTTCAGGAAACCCGAGGCGGTCTTATGATGGCTGGATGGAAACCCAGCATGACAATAATCTTTTAGGTGCCTTTGGCCAGCCACTCGGGCGTCAGGGAGGCCTCGATCAGGCGCTGCTCGAGCCGGTGCGCGAAGCGGAGGACTCCCTGATCTGGCGTTGGCTGGACGCCACTCGCCACGACGTCCGGGTGTAGCCGCCATGCATCACTCGGCGGTACCCCACTGGCGACCCTTGCGGATAGGATGCCGTCTGGCCCCACCCCCGCTCGGTGACTGGCTCGCCGACCCGGGCTCACTGACCCGGCGCCTGGTGGCGGGCTGTCCGGGCGGTTTCCGCCTGCATCTTCTGCACCAGAGCCACGACCGGCCCTGGTTCGACGAGCAGCAGATACTGGCATTGTCGGCACGTCGGCTAGCCCTGTGCCGGGAGATTCGGCTGTTGTGCCAGGGTCATCCGCTGGTCTTCGCGCGCTCCATCATTCCGCTCGTCACCCTCGCGGCCCTGGGATACCGGCTCAGTCACCTGGGAGAAAAATCCTTGGGGTCGCTGCTGTTTTCCCGCCCGGATATTCACCGCCAACACATGGAAGTAGCCCGCCTGGTGCCCCGGGATCGCCTGTTTCGGAGCCTCGGTGCGATCCAGGCAGACAGCCTGTGGGCACGCCGAACCTTGTTTTCCTGCTCGGGGCATTCACTGCTGGTCTGCGAGGTGTTTTTGCCCGGCCTGCCATTCCGGCTGATCGATGGTTCTCAAAGGCCTGTCAGCCCTGCCATATCCTCGGTTTTTTTTAAGCGATAAGGGGGATTCTTGGGCGATCTCGGTAGTATTCCAATTCAGATTTCTTCCCCTCCCCCGGCCCTCCGGGAGCGTTTGCGCCGCTACGTCCTGCTGGTTCGTCTGCACCGTCCGATTGGCATCTTCCTGTTGTTGTGGCCGGCCTTGTGGGCACTGTGGATTGCCGGTCAGGGGCACCCGCCCTGGCGGATTGTCGCGGTGTTCGTGATGGGGGTGGTACTGATGCGCTCGGCGGGCTGCGCCATCAATGACTACGCTGATCGCCACTTCGATGGTCGGGTGAGACGCACCCGGGATCGCCCCCTGGCCACCGGCCTGGTTACCCCGCGAGAAGCCTTGGGGGTGTTTGCGGTGTTGAGTCTTATGGCCTTCGGGCTGGCCTGGGTAACCCTCAACCCCTTCACCCTGGCCCTCACGGTACCGGCGGTCTGTCTGGCGGTGATCTATCCCTTTCTGAAACGCGTGACCCACCTGCCACAGCTAGTACTGGGCATGGCCTTCGGCTGGGCGGTGCCGATGGCCTTTGGTGCCATCCAGGGCGGAATTCCCGCAGTGGGTTGGTGGCTCTTTGGCGCTACCCTGGTGTGGGCCACGATCTACGATACCGAGTACGCCATGGTGGATCGCGAGGACGATCTCGCCATCGGCATCAAATCCACCGCCATTCTGTTTGGCCAGTGGGATCGCCTGGCTGTGGGGCTGTTACAGGGACTTTTTCTGATCCTGATGGGGTGGGTCGGGGTACTGGCCGGCCGGGGCGGGTTTTATTACGGCCTGGGACTGGTGGCCAGTGCGGGTTTTTCGGTCTATCAGCAAGGGTTGATCCGTCACCGTGAACCCCGTGCCTGCTTTGAGGCCTTCCTGAACAACCATTTTCAGGGGATGCTCCTGTTCCTGGCCCTATTGGCGGATTACGGGTTTTACGGGTTAGGGGGGATGCGGTGATAAAATCCCTGTTGTTGGCCCTGATTCGCCTGTACCGCTATTTTCTCAGCCCCTTTTTTGGCCAGCACTGCCGTTTTTATCCCAGCTGCTCCCAATACGCCCTAGAGGCCATTGAACGCTTCGGAGCCGGGCGGGGTAGCTGGCTAGCCCTGAGACGCCTCTTGCGCTGCCATCCCTTTCATCCCGGCGGCATCGACCCGGTTCCGTCTCTAGGGCATCAGCAATGCGGCCACCACCCGCCGGCCTTCGAACCACAGCAGGTTGAAGGTTCGGCAGGCGGCCCCGCTGTCCATGATCTCCAGTCCCACACCGGCCAAAGCCGCGTGCCCTAGCCAACGCTGGGATGGCAGGAGGCTGCGGTGCCCGGTTCCCACGACCAGAATGGCGGGACGGTTTTCCACCAGCAGAGCCAGGATATCGTCTTCGGTGATGTCTTCGGGCCGCTGGGGACGCCAGGGCCGTGGTGGGTGAGGGGGTGCCAGAATCAAAGATTCCTGGTAGTCCTGATGACCCATGCAAATCTGCCCCGAATGGTAGGCCGTGATATAAAAAGATGAGAGGGGTTCTTCACTAAAGTGCATGGATCTGGCCTAAAGATGATTTTATTCTGGATTAAACTGGATTAAAATTAGGTTATTATGAAGAATTTTTCTCGCCACGGAAACGCTGGATCAGGCTTTGAAACGCTCGACGGCTGTGGCCACGGCCTGGGCGACAGGGATGAGTCGGCCGGCGAGGTTCTGCATGTCACCAGTGTCTCGAATAGGGTCGTTCCAATGCAAGCCTTTTTAAAGCCTAATTTTTGTTGGGAAAAATTTAGTTGAGAGCGCCGGTTGATAATGCGCTACTGTGGCCTACTTATAGGTGTCTGGTATAGTCACACCACCCCGGCCTAAAGGCCGGAGCTTGAGGCTACCAAGCTAAGAGCTTGTGTGACCTGCCTAAGCCTTATGGGAGGTTATGTGATTAGGCCCTTACGGGCTGACAGCCGGGAAAGACCGGCACTCACACTGCCGCTCTGAAGGGCGGGGTTTCAGCCAGAGTATTTTTGATGATTGACAAGGTTTGATCGCCACCGGAGGCTCCCTTTGAACGATATGGCCAAAAACTTGATCCTGTGGGTCATCATCGCCATCGTCCTGATGTCGGTTTTTAACAATTTCACCGCGCCCCAAGTCAAGCTCCAGATGCTTTCCTACTCGCAATTCCTGGATCAGGTGCGTCAGGGACAAGTAAAAGAAGTGCAAATCAGTGGCCGCGCCATCGACGGCATCAATATGGCGGGTCAGCGATTTTCCACCTACAGTCCGGGGGACGATGGCCTAGTCAACGATCTCCTGAAAAATCGGGTGGAGATTGTCGCGGGTCCGCCCGATAAGCCTTCGCTGTTGAGTCAGATTCTCATCAACTGGTTTCCGCTCTTCGTCCTGATGGGCTTGTGGATATTCTTCCTGCGGCAAATGCAGGGGGGAGCCGGAGGTCGAGGGGCCATGTCCTTTGGCAAAAGCCGGGCACGGATGCTGTCCGAGGATCAGGTCAAGGTCACCTTCGCCGATGTGGCGGGTGCCGATGAGGCCAAGTCCGAGGTTTCCGAGATGGTGGAGTTTCTCAAAGATCCCGCCAAATTCCAGCGCCTCGGCGGCAAGATTCCCAAGGGGGTACTCATGGTGGGACCGCCGGGGACGGGAAAAACCCTACTGGCCCGGGCCATCGCCGGCGAGGCCAAGGTGCCGTTCTTTACCATCTCGGGCTCGGATTTCGTCGAGATGTTCGTGGGGGTTGGCGCGTCCCGGGTTCGAGATATGTTCGAACAAGCCAAGAAACACGCCCCCTGCATCATCTTCATCGACGAAATCGACGCGGTCGGACGTCACCGTGGCGCGGGTCTCGGAGGAGGGCATGACGAGCGGGAACAGACCCTCAATCAGTTGCTGGTGGAGATGGACGGTTTTGAGGGCAACGAGGGGGTGATCGTGATTGCCGCCACCAATCGTCCCGATGTGCTGGATCCGGCCCTGTTGCGTCCGGGCCGTTTTGACCGCCAGGTGGTGGTACCGCTGCCGGATATCCGTGGCCGTGAGCAAATTCTCAAGGTTCACATGCGCAAGGTGCCGATTGCGGAAGATGTGGCGGCCTCGGTGCTGGCCCGTGGGACGCCGGGCTTTTCCGGCGCCGACCTCGCCAACCTGGTGAACGAGGCGGCCCTGTTTGCCGCCCGTGGCAACAAGCGCACGGTCGGCATGGAGGATATGGAACGGGCCAAGGACAAGATCATGATGGGGGCCGAACGCCGATCCATGGCCATGAGCGAGGAAGAAAAGCGTCTCACGGCCTATCACGAGGCGGGTCACACCATCGTTGGCCGGCTGGTACCTTCCCACGACCCGGTCTACAAGGTCAGCATTATCCCCCGTGGCCTGGCCTTGGGCATCACGATGTTTTTGCCCGAGGCAGATCGTTATAGCCACAGCAAGGAACATCTCCAAAGCATGATCTCCAGTCTGTTCG
>JBAXSA010000253.1:0-4592 GCA_037130945.1 Pseudomonadota bacterium
TCGAGAACAACTAACTTTGGCATAGATGGGGGATGGGTTAGCCGAATATTTACGGGAGTTCATTGTCACATTTTGCGTGCAGGGTGTCTATTTCTGTTTCATAACTATCTGAATTGTTTAGTTTTGAAACGGTGCAGCATCATTTAATATCATACGATGGTGCCCAGGGGCGGAATCGAACCACCGACACGAGGATTTTCAGTCCTCTGCTCTACCGACTGAGCTACCTGGGCCAAGAGGGTGAATTCTAACCGCGATCCCCAGATTCTAGCAATGTTATTCAGGGGTGCGACCGGATTATTGAGCGGAGGCACCCGGAGATCGTCGGCCAAACAGCCAGCCAAAGACCGTCTTGATGCCGCGCCACAGGCGGGGCAACAGCCACACCAGCAGTAAAACGAAGAGGGTCAGCGCGGCCAGAAAAAACCAGGGATTCTGGAGAGCCATCCACAATCCGCCCAGCACGGTGAGATCCTCCCCGATCGATACCGCCCAACCGGTCACAATGGCCAGTGAGCCGTTGATGAGTACCCGCGAACCGGCCTTGGCGGCGTGGCTGCCGGTGGCCAGCCCGCCACCCAGCAAAAATGCCACGAATTCGCCAGGGCTGCCCATTCCCAGCCCCGTGGCGGCCCCGGCGGCCAACAGGGCACCTGCCGGGATGCGCACAAAGGTGTGCAGGGCATCCCAGCTGTTGTCCACTCCGGGAATCTTGTCGGCGAAGAACTCCACGCAGTACATCAGTCCCGAGGCACCTACCACCAGGGGATTAGTCAAAATCTCCAAACCCGGCGGTAGGTGAATCGCGCCGGTCATCCCCAGGTAACCCAGCATGAGCGTGGCCGCATAGAGATTGATGCCGGAGGCCCAGCCCACGCCTAGCGTCAGGGAGAGGGTCTGGAGGATATCAGCGGGAGGGGTGTTCATGCGGGTGCTCCGCCCGCCGTTTTGGCCCAAGTGTCACGCAGGGTGACGGTGCGATTGAAGACCGGTTGGCCAGGGTGGGAGTCTTTGGCATCGACGCAAAAATAGCCTTCCCGCTCGAATTGAAAACGGTCGTGGGCTTGGGCTGATGCCAGAGCGGGTTCCAGCCGACAGTCGTTAAGAATGACACAGGAGCGGGAATTGAGATGGGTACGAAAGTCGTCACCCGCGTCCGGGGCCGGGTGGTCGAACAGGCGGTCGTAGAGGCGCACCGGGGCGGTGATGGCCTGTGCCGCCGCAACCCAATGGATCACCCCCTTGACCTTGCGGCCTTCCGGGTTCTTGCCCAGGGTGTTGGGATCATGGTGGCAGCGGAGTTCGAGGATGCGGCCCGCAGCATCCCGGATCACCTGGTCACAGCGAATCACATAGGCATGCCGCAACCGCACCTCGCCACCCAGGATAAGGCGCTTAAAACCCGGTGGCGGAATTTCGGAAAAATCCGCGCGGTCAATAAAGATTTCCCGGCCAAACGGCAGTTGGCGAGTACCCAGGGCGGGATCCTTGGGGTGATTGGCCACGGACAGGGATTCACAATGGTCGTCGGGATAATTCTCGATCACCAGCTTGAGCGGGTCGAGTACCGCCATGGCTCGTGGCGCGGTGCGGTCGAGGTCTTCGCGCAGGCAATTTTCCAGGAGGTTCATCTCGACGCGATTTTCGGACTTGGTGACGCCGATACGCCGGCAGAAATCGCGCAGCGCCGCCGGTGTATAGCCTCGCCGGCGCAAGCCCGCCAGAGTGGGCATGCGAGGGTCGTCCCAGCCACTGACATGGCCCTCGTTCACCAGCAGCGTGAGCTTGCGTTTGCTCATCACCGTGTATTCCAGGTTGAGCCGCGAAAACTCAATTTGTTGGGGGTGGCAGGGGATGCTGATGTGATCCAGCACCCAGTCGTAAAAAGGCCGATGATCCTCGAATTCCAGGGTACAGAGGGAATGGGTGATGCCTTCCAGGGCGTCGGAAATGGGATGGGTATAGTCATACATCGGATACAGACACCATTCGGTGCCGGTCTGATGATGGGTCACCCCGTGACGGATGCGGTAGAGCGCCGGATCGCGCAGGTTGATGTTGGGCGAGGCCATGTCGATCTTGGCGCGCAGGGTGCGGGCACCATCCGGGAACTCGCCGACCCGCATTCGCCGGAAGAGGTCGAGATTCTCGGCTACCGGACGCTGACGAAAGGGGCTGTCTCGACCTGGTTCGGTCAGGGTGCCCCGGGTGTCGCGCATCTCGCCGGGGGATTGGTCACACACAAAGGCAAGGTTTTTCTCGATGAGTTCGATGGCAAATTGGTAGAGCGGCTCAAAATAATCCGAGGCAAAATACCGGCGATGACCCCAGTCGTAGCCCAGCCAGCGGACATCCGCCTGGATGGACTCGACAAATTCGACATTTTCCTTGTGGGGATTCGTGTCGTCAAAACGCAGGTTGCAGGTGCCCTGGTAATCCTCGGCAATGCCGAAGTTGAGTACAATCGACTTGGCATGGCCGATATGAAGGTAGCCGTTCGGCTCCGGCGGGAAGCGCGTGGCGATGCGGGTGTGTTTTCCGGCGGCCAGATCGGCGTCGATGATCTGGCGGATGAAATTGGTGGGGGCAATCGGTGAATTCATGGCGGGCTCTGGGGGCTCTGAGTCGGGTCAATTGGGCCATTCGTGGGTGAATTCATCATGGACTCGAACGAGGATAACGAGGATTTTTCGGGTGTTGAGGGTAATCTGTTTTTAACCGCATTCCCGAATTTGTCCACCAACGCCTTGCTGCGACGATGTAGCCAAAGGATACCGGGTGCCGCCGCCGTTCCCACGGCACAGGCCGCCCACATGGTGGACGCCAACACCGGCAAGGCAATGGCCGTTCCCGTTGCGCTTCCGCTACCCGTCGCCACAATCGCCGCGCCACCAATCAGGGTGACCATCAGCCCCACCGAGGTGGCCCCCGTGATACAACTGAGACTGGTGAATTCGGCGTCCGTCATCGAGGAGGTATCGGTGCCAAGCCAGTTATCGAAAATACCCGTGGCTGGGTCGGCCTGTGCTGCGGGCATGGCCATGATCCCAATACAGAGAGCCAGAGTAGCCAACAAGATCCGCCATGGGGTCATTTTAAAATTTCTCCATCATGCTTGAATTCGTGGTTAGCAACGACGTCGCCATGCCCGGGAGCCTCGCAACCCATTAGGCCCATTCTAACAGCTCATCCAGACAAAACCGTGGACTTCGTTATGCCTCGTTGGCTATTGATGATGACCGTATCAAGTCGCTGTAATCGTTCCTGCCCAAGTGCCAGGGAGACCTTTTGGCTACTGCCTTGACTTGGCTAGTAACGGGATCTATCGCCGGTGCGACACTCGGAGAGGTGGCTGCAACATTCGATACCGACGATACCGACTGAGCCGCATTGTTTGTCCTACCCAAAAAATCACTGTAATCGTTCCTGCCCAGGCACCAAGCGGGTAGGCTTACCGCCGCCGGGTTTCCATTCTGTAGGGGTACGGCTGTTGGGTCAGTTGGGGTCGCTGGACTAGGCAAGGTGGCAGCCAATCGCGATGAAGGGATTTCTTGACGCAAAATCCTTCCAAAATCAAGATCACGGGCTTTGCTTGGGGCATCGGCCCCTGCCAGATTGGATGCCAATGATGGGGGTCGTTGTTCTTTGATCGACGGGGTTTGGGGATAGGTGCCGAAAGTATTTTCCAGTTTCATGGCAATCTTTTGACGTGGATGGAATCTATTATTTATAAAATATAGCATTTTTAATGCCATATTCTCCATGCCCTTCTGACCCATCTGGATCAGGCTACCTCCCGAAGCCGCTGCTCGGAGGTTTGAACGGTCTCTGGTAAAGTGGATAGCCGAGCTTTCTTCATAAGAGCCTGCCCTATCGCTTCGGCTCGGTGACGAATCCAATCCGCCCCAGTCCACTGACCTGAGCATCGGACATCACCTCCGCCACCGCTTCGTAGAGTGTCTTGCGGTCGGCGTGAATATGCAGTTCGGGCTGGGGATTTTGCCGCGCGGCCTCGGAGAATCGCCCCAATAGGGCCTCCCGAGGCATCGCTGTTTCGTTCCAATAGACGCCGCCTTGTGCATCAATGGATAGCGCGATGGTCTCCGGCTTGACGTCATTGGCTTGATTGGTGGCGCGTGGCAGATCGATCTTCACGGCATGATGGAGCATCGGCACGGTGATCATGAAGATGATCAACAGCACCAGCATGACATCCACGAGCGGCGTGGTGTTGATTTCGGCGCTCAAATCGTCTTCCTCGCCGGAGAGTGAACCAAAGGCCATCATGTCCCCCCATCGACTGGGTCGGCTGGCGAATTTACGCCTCGTTCGGTGCGCGCGCCGGTGAGAAAGTAGGCGTGTAGATCGTGGGCATGGCGGTTGAGTTTGGCCATGATCGCCTTGTTGGCGCGAACCACCGCGTTGTAGCCCAGCACCGCCGGGATCGCCACCGCCAGACCCAGCGCGGTCATGATCAAGGCCTCGCCAACCGGCCCCGCGACCTTGTCGATGCTGGCCTGACCCGCCTGGCCGATGCTGATGAGGGCATGATAGATGCCCCACACCGTGCCAAATAGACCGACAAAGGGTGC
>JBAXSA010000254.1:0-4592 GCA_037130945.1 Pseudomonadota bacterium
GATGGCGATGGCTTGCGATTTTCCCATTCCCGGGTATGGCACCCGGACAGTCAACAACCTGCGGCTGTGGACCGCCAAATCGACGCGTGATTTTGAACTCAAAGACTTCAACGATGGCAACTACATCCGCGCCATTGAGAACAAGACCGCCTCGGAAAACCTGTCCCGCGTGCTATATCCAAACGATGCCACCGCCGTGGGCCGGGAGTTGCGGTTGCGCCAGGAATATTTTTTCATCAGTGCTTCCCTCCAGGACATCCTGCGCCGCTTCAATGCCGAACACGCCGATCTCGATCAGCTACCTGACAAGGTGGTCATCCAGCTCAACGACACCCACCCTGCCCTGGCCATCGCCGAGTGGATGCGGCTCCTGGTTGACCGTCATCATCTGGCCTGGGATCGTGCCTGGGATCTGACCCGCCGGGTCTTTGCCTATACCAACCACACCCTGATGCCAGAGGCCCTGGAAACCTGGGCGGTGTCCCTGTTCGAACACATCCTGCCGCGCCATCTGCAGATCATCTACGAGATCAACCACCATTTTCTGAAGGCGGTCAGTCACCGTTTTCCGGGCGACCTGGCGCGGTTGCGGCGCATGTCGATCGTCGATGAAGAGCAGGGCCGGCGGCTCCGCATGGCGCATTTGGCCATCGTCGGAAGCCAGCGGGTCAACGGGGTGTCGGCGCTGCACACCCGGCTGCTCAAGGAGCGGTTGTTCCGGGATTTTCACGAGATGTACCCGGATCTCCTGGTCAATGTCACCAATGGTGTGACGCCACGGCGCTGGATCAACCAGGCCAATCCCGGCCTGGCCGCGCTGATTACTCAGGCGGTGGGTTCGGGCTGGGTGACTGATCTCGAGAACCTACGAGGCCTGGAGGTCTTTGCCACGGACGCCGGATTCCAGGCCGAGTTCCAACGGGTCAAGACCGAGCGCAAACAGCGCCTTGCCAAGCTGGTTCAGCACCGCACCGGGTTCGCGTTGAATACGGGGGCGCTCTTTGATGTACAGGTCAAGCGCATCCATGAATACAAACGCCAGCTTCTGAACCTGCTCCAGGTCATAACCCAATATTTCCGGCTACGCGATGGCTGTGTTCACAATCCTGTGCCCCGCACGGTGATTTTTGGGGGCAAGGCCGCCCCGGGCTACGACATGGCCAAACGCATCATCAAACTCATCAACGATGTTGCCGATGTCATCAACCACGATCCGGCTGTTCAGGATCTGCTGCAGGTGGTCTTCATCCCCAACTACGACGTCAGTACCGCAGTGGAGCTGGTACCTGCGGCCGACCTGTCGGAACAGATCTCCACCGCCGGGCTGGAGGCCTCCGGCACCGGCAACATGAAGTTTTCGATGAACGGCGCCCTGACCATCGGCACCCTGGATGGTGCCAATATTGAGATTCGTGAGGCCGTTGGGGCCGATTACTTCTTTTTGTTCGGACTCACCGCCGATCAGGTCGCGGAATGGAAAAACGAGGGTTACTATCCCCTGGAGCGTTACGAGACCCACACCGAGCTTCGCCGGGCCATCGATAGCATCCACTCGGGCTTTTTTTCTCCGGACGACCGCAGCCGCCACCGCCCCGTCATGGATCGGCTCCTGCATCAGGATCCCTTCATGGTGCTGGCTGACTATGCGGGCTATCTGCAATGTCAGGGCCAGGTTGACGATCTCTACCGCCAGCCGGCGGAGTGGAAGCGCTGGGTCATCCTGAATGTGGCGCGGATGGGGCCCTTCTCCATTGATCGCACGGTGCGGGAGTATGCCAGCAAGATTTGGGGCATCCAGCCGACGCGATAAGCAGGTGTTTGCCTTTAATCCCGCTTGGGAAAGGCCAATGACAGGGTCACCCCCTTCTCGGCCTGGCTTTCCATGTCAATGCGGCCCCCATGGGCCTCGACAAACAATTTAGCGGAATAGGTGCCCAAGCCGGTTCCCCCTTCCTTGCCGTGGGTGACGAATTTCTCAAAAAAGCGATCATGAATCTCTGCCGCTACCAGGCCGGGGTTATGAACGGTGATGACCAGGGGTTCGCCATCGTACAGCGTGACCAAAACGGTTTCGCCTTCCTGAACCGCCTCCGCCGCGTTCTTCACGAGGTTGTGCAACAGGGAATACAGCAACAGCGGCTCGCCAGGCAACGTGATCAAGATGCCTTCCACAAGTTCTGGAAAGTGGGTCAAAAGGGTAATCCGCTTGCCGGCAAAGGCCTGCCGGCTTTCTTCGGCCACGCGGGTGATGAGATTGACGAGATCGACCGGTTGTGGCTTGAGACGATACTTTCCCTGTTCCATCAGCAGCAAATCGGCGGATAAATGCACCATGTGGAGAACATCATAGGTGGCCTGCTCGATGCCCTTGATTTGTTGGGTCTGTTCCTGGGTCAGATGGCTATCGGATTGAAGCGCGGACACCATGCCAAGGATCGCCGACAGCGGATTCTTCAGGTCATGGCGGGTGATTTGTTCCACATCGTCGCGCAGCCTGGCGTTATCGATCAACAAGTCATACTGCTGACGCAGTGCCTCGTGGGCCTGGAACAGACGAAGCGAGGAAGCGACGCGGGCCTTCAGGATCGCCGGTTCAATGGGTTTGGCAACGTAATCCACGGCACCAAGACCCAAACCCTTGACGGTACTCGCCACGTCGTTGAGGGCGGTGAGAAAAATCACCGGGATGCTGGCGGTGGCCAGATCGGCCTTGAGACGGCGGCACACCTCAAAACCATCCATTTCCGGCATCATGATGTCGAGCAGAATCAGGTCGGGCGGTGCTGTTTCGCAGATCTTCAGCGCTTTGTCGCCACGGGTGGCGACCTTGACCTGGTAATCGTTTTCTAGCAATCCAGACACCAGGGTCAGGTTATCCGGGGTGTCGTCGACCACCAGCACCGTAGGCTTGTCCAGATCTGACGGCGCGGGTGGTGCCGGAACGTCCTCGACCACGGCAATCTGGGGCGAGCGGCGGCGTTGGGTCAAAACACGCCGGATTTTTTCGGAAAACATCGCGGGCGAAAAGGGCTTGACCAAAAACTCGTCAACTCCTGCTTCCACGGCTTGCCGCACCCGCTCGCGTTGCAGCTCCGCCGTGATCATCACAAAGGGCAGTGACTTCAACTTGGGGTGCCGTCGCACCTCGCGCAGCAATTCCAGCCCCGACATGCCCGGCATAGACCAGTCGGAGAGGATCAGCCCCACGGGCTTGGTCTCCATCAACCGCAAGGCATCCTGGCCATTGGAGGCATTGAGTACCGAGGAAAATTTCATTTCCCGCAACTGGCGGCCAATGATGTCGCGCATTGCCGCGACATCATCCACTACTAAAACATTGGGTGTCACATCCATGATTTATAATACGACTTTAGGCCAATGGACCGCTATAAACTTTACAGATAAATAAATTCCGGCTCATGGCAGCAGCACGTCCTCAAAACTCAATATGAGCCAATGAAGAATGCCCGTGGCCCCGTGGCAACCGGTTAATCCGGAAAATAATCCAGATTCAGTGCCTTGACCAGTTCAAAAGGCGGTTGTATTGGAAAGGTGTCCAATGGCAAACCGGTTTCTTTCATCGCGCTAAATCTGGCATCGTCGTAGGCATCCAGAAAACAACTCTCAAGCACCGCCGCAAGACTGGGGCTGACCCGCAATAACTTGGCAATGCGGCGGCGTTGCTCAATGATGGTTAATTGCCAGCTACGCCCCTGGAATTCGGGCTGGTGTTGCCATTTCAGTAAGTGGATCAATAACACTTCCAGCCGTCGGGTCAATTGTTGGCGCTCACCACGTCCCATGGCCTCGATTTCCTCACCCAAGTGTTCGATGTCCAGCTCGGACAACCTTCCCGCCCTGAGCAATTCGGTTTGATGTCGTGTCCAGCCGAAAAAATCGGTTTCATAGAGAGTCGTATCCATCTCATCACCTCATTGCCAGGCTGATTGAACCGGATAAAAAAATGGAGTACAAAAAATCGCCCCCGATTTCCCCAGGACGATTTCAATATTTACCGGCTAGGCCGCTTGGGCACCAAAACGGTGCCCACACTATCTGGCTATCTGGCTTTATGGGCGTCCTTTTAGTTATTAAGTTCGGTTTCCTTTAGTTGAGGAACATCTACACGGGCTAGAATGCCTGCGGTAAACCCGCTTGTTTGAGAACGGTATTCGCCATGTGTCGGGAGGCAATTTTTGCATCGACAGGAAAACGATGGCCACTGATCGGGCTTTCCCAGATGTTGTGATCGCCTTTGCCACGCCGGATGATCCAACATCCGGCTGCCTTGAGTAGCCGGATGAGTTCTGGTGTGAGATTGCTACCCATCAGGCCGCCATGCCATTACACACAAGTCTGGCGACTTAGGAAAATCAAGGACTTGCGGAACCTATGCGAGGGGCTTCCGAGGATGTCTACAAGTGGCCGACGACCTAAAATCAATGGCTTACGGCATCCATGCCAGGCACTCGGCGAAGATGTGTGTAATGGCATGATCTCAACCTACCAAACACTGAACCAGACTCGAAAAGACCGTTGAAGCCGATCCACTGACAAACACACCTTGCGTTGTCTTCTCTGCATTCTGGCTA
>JBAXSA010000255.1:0-4590 GCA_037130945.1 Pseudomonadota bacterium
GGCCCATGTTGTTCAGAAGCATTCTAGATCAACAAGAACGATTTGAAGTACAGTGCAAAAATGGTGAAACGGTTGTGATGATGGATGGACGGGATTATCGCGGCATCATCGAGACTTTGTATTTGTCGAGTAACAAGGCAAACGCCGAATGGTTACAAGAAGGTATTCGGCAATACCGGTCTGGCGAGGTCAAACAGATTGATGAAATCTATCTATTGGCCAGCGGGTTTCGTCAGCAGGCTATTTTTTAGTAGCCCCACGAGTCTTTCGAGGGCACCCCGGTTGGCGGCAACAGCCCTTTGGCCGTTATGGCCTACCCGGGTGCGTTCCAGGGGGTTTGCGAACCAGGTTCGTAGCCGTTCGACGAGTTGATCGGCGGTTTGAACCCGCACCCCACCGCCCGCTTCTTCCAACAAGGCGGCAATCTCGACGAAATTGCCGGTATGAGGGCCAAAGAGAACCGGCACCCCCAGGCTGGCCGGTTCCAGCAGATTATGTCCCCCGACCGGCACCCAGCTGCCGCCCACACAGGCGACATCAGAGGCCGCATAAGCCAATAGCAGTTCCCCGAGGCGATCCAGTAAAAAAACCGGATGCCGAGGTTCGGCAACCCCTTCACGGCTGCGCCGCGCAAAGGGAAATCCGGCATTTTCAATCAATCCGGCGACCTTGGAAAACCGCTCCGGATGGCGCGGTGCCAAGATCATCAGGGCATCGGGAAAAACCTGTAGCAATTGCCGGTGTGCCTGGAGCAGCAAGGTTTCTTCACCCTCGTGAGTACTGGCACCAATCCAGACCGGCCGCTGATCGCCCCACTTCAGGCGCAGGGCCGAGGCCTGAATGGCCAGATCGTGGGGAACGGTGGCGTCGAATTTGATATTGCCGGTGACGACTACCCGGGCGGGGTCGGCTCCTAGTGCCAGAAAACGTGTTGCGTCGCGATTCGACTGGGCGGTCACCCAGGTAAAGGCCGCCAGAGTTTCGGCAACCAGAGGCTGAAGGCGCTGATAGCCCTTTAGAGAGCGCTCCGAGAGCCGACCATTGGCCAACACCAGGGGAATATTGCGACACCGGCAGGCGTCGAGCAGGTTAGGCCAGAGTTCGGTTTCAAAAATTACCAAGAGCCGGGGGCGTCGTTGATCCAGGACACGGGCTACAATGCCCGGCAGATCGAAGGGCGTATAGCGATGATGAACCCGGTCACCCAACAACTCGACCACACGCTGGGCACCCGTGGGGGTGGTCGTGGTGACCGTGATCTCCCAGTGTGGTTCGTGGCTCAACAGCCATTGGAGTAGCGGCAGGGCCGCCTGAACCTCCCCCACCGAGACGGCATGAACCCAGACGCCGCCGGGTGCTGGCGGATGGGCGTCATGGCCCAGGCGTTCCCGCCAGCGCCGCCGGTAGCCGGGTTGGCGCAGGCTGCGCCACAGCAACCGCAACAGAGCGGCAGGCAGAAGTAGCCGGGCAATCAGGGTGTAGATCGGACGGTTCATCCTGTGGACAGGGGGGGGCAGTCGCCGATCCCTGGAGATTTTTTTAACGGGTGCCTTAATGCAAAAATCTGGGGCGCGATAGCGAAAAAGGGGCAATCTCGGCGGCAAACCGGGTGCCATCATCGCCAATCATGCCGTAACTGCCCTGCATGCTCCCAACCGGGGTGCCTAGAATGGTGCCGCTCGTATAGCGGAATTGTTCGCCAGGCCGCAGATAGGGCTGTTCACCGACGACCCCGGCACCTCGCACCTCTTGAACCTTGCCGTCGGCATTGGTGATGATCCAGTGGCGATCAATCAGACGGGCGGACAGTTGACCCGTGTTTTGAATGGTGATGGTGTAAGCGAACACATAACGATCCTCCTCGGGGTTCGACTGGGTTTCGATATAGTCGGTCTGAACCAGGACACGGATATGATAAGGCGGGTTAAGTTCCATGGAGAGATGACGCACCGGGTTGCCAAAGTGGATGTACCAGCGGAAAGATATAGACCTCCGGCGAGTAATACAATGCAGAAGAAGATTTATGATCTATGAAGGGACTCCGTGGCAGGTGGGTGGATTGCTGTTCTGGTTAGGATGTGCCTCGCTCCAGGCAGCGGATGAAAAACCCCTGGACATGGCCGCAATGGCCCAATCCGAACTGCTGGCGGCGGCGCGGGCGGGACGTATCGAGAAGATTTACAGCCTGTTAGCCGCAGGTGCCGATGTCAATACCAAGTCACCGGCTGGCCGCACAGCCTTGATTGAAGCTGCGGCCCACGGCAATTTGCGCACCACACAGGCGCTGTTGGCCTCGGGTGCCGATCTCAACCTGGGCGATGCGTTGGGACGAACACCCTTGATGGAGGCCGTGCGTCAGAACCGTGTGGGGACGGTGGATCTGTTGCTTCAGAACGGCGCGGATGCCGAGGGCCAGGATCAGGCCGGGAATACGCCCATGAAATTGGCCCAGCACGCCAAACACGAGGCAATCGTCGCCCTGCTCAAGGACGCCGGTGCCAAGCCCGAGGAACCGCCAAAAAAACCAGAGGAACCCGCCGCCAAGCCTGGGGAGCCGCCAAAACCAGGAGAGCCGGCTAAGCCGGAAGGCGGCGAAAAACCCGCCGAGGGTGGGACACCGCCAGCCAAGCCACCCGAAGGTGGCGCTGTCAAGCCACCCGAGGGTGCCGCTGTCAAGCCACCGGAAGGTGGCGTGGCACCGCCGCCTCCAGCACCCACACCACCGCCCGCAGAGGAAAAAAAATGAAAACCATTTCCGTCGGTGTCATCGGGGCTGGCTATCTGGGCCGCTTCCATGCCCTGATTTACTCCCGGTTGCCGGGCGTTAGACTGGTGGGGGTGGTGGACGTAAATCCCGAGTCGGCGCGCCGGGTTGCCGAAGAAGCGGGCACAAGGGCCTTTACCGATCCTTCCGCTCTGCTTGGACAAGTGGATGCGGTGAGCGTGGTGGTGCCCACCAGCCTGCATCTGGCGGTGGCCCGGCCCTTTCTTGAAATCGGAGTACCCCTCCTGATCGAGAAACCGCTGGCTGCCAACCGCGAGGAAGGCACCGAGATCCTCCGTCTGGCCAGGGCCAGCCACACGATGATTCAGGTCGGCCATGTCGAGCGTTTCAATGCCGGGGTCATGGCGTTGGCGGCGCGGATTCACCAGCCCCGTTTCATCGAGGCGCAACGGATGGGCGGCTTTGTGGATCGCGCCACCGATGTCGATGTGGTGTCGGATTTGATGATTCATGACATTGATATTGTCTTGTCCCTGGTGGATGCCGAGATCACGCATCTTTCAGCCATCGGTACGCCGGTTCTCACGGATCACATCGACATTGCCAATGCCCGTCTGGAATTTGCCAATGGTGCGGTGGCCAACGTGGTGGCCAGCCGGGTCTCGGACACCCAGGTGCGGCGTATCCGGGTCTTTGAGGAAAACGCCTACCTGTCGCTGGATTTTATCGACCAACGGCTGGACATTGCCAGACCTCGTCCCCGTCCGGGCGAGCGTTGGCCCGAGATTGTCCGTGAGCGGGTTGAGATTGTCCCGGTTAAACCTCTGGATGCCGAACTCGAGGCGTTTATCCAGTGTGTACGAACGGGCGCGCCGCCTCTGGTCGACGGCGCGGTAGGCCTGCGGGCCCTGGAGGTGGCCTTACAGGTCAAGGACTGTATTCTGGCGGGAGGCGGCGGCGACGACTGACCCTGAATGACTCTGACCGGGCCGTTGTTCAAACCAGATCGGGGGTGGGGGGTGGCGTCGGGTGGGTGGGTACCAGGGCAATCTCGTCGCCCTCATCCAGGCGGGTGAAGGACTCGGCGAATTGCTTGTTGACAGTGGCCCGCAGCAGACCCTCGGCGAAGAGAGGCGCGACGCCTTGCCGCCGTTTGCCCAGCCAGGCGAGCAAGCTGGCCACATCCGTGATCTCTGCGGGGAGTTCCACAGGTTCGGATTCCCGCCGCAGTTTGGTGGCGAGCCAGGCGAAATACAAAAGCCGCACTCGCCGCACGGCGGGCTCCTGGCGCTGGTAGCCGAGGGTCTGAAGCCGCTCCAGATAGCGCCGCCAGTTGTCTTCCCGGTCACGCCCCAGGCTGTATAGGGTTTCCCATGCGTAGATACCGGTATCGTGGCCGTCATCGAAGACCAGCCGCACGGCGTACTGGCCCTGCGGCTCAATGGCCAGGAGGTTGACGCTTTCCTTGCCGGTCGCGGGGTGTTCTGCGGATCGGACTTCCGCCGCTGGGGAAAAAACCCGGAGATATTCGCACGGCAACTCGAACACCGCGCCATCCTCGAAAGCCACCTGAAGCAGGCGGGTTTTCTGGTGCAGTTTGATTTCGGTGGGATTGATCAAGGCCTGGCCTGCCAGGTTACCGACTCCACCGCTTTCTTGAGTTTCTCGTCCTTCCACACCTTGGCCGGGCTGGGCGCACCGGAGGCCGTGATAGTGGTTCCCTCGCCGGGCATTAACTCCACCCGGCCCTGGGGATTTTCCACATAAACGCCTTTTCCCTTGAGAACGGTGACATCGAGTGCCCCCGGCGCGAAGAAAAAACCTCCCCAAAACTCGGTGCCGCGAATCCCGATGGTCGCGACCGC
>JBAXSA010000256.1:0-4576 GCA_037130945.1 Pseudomonadota bacterium
GGCTTAATGCACGGTGATGGCCGGGGAGTGAGGCGGGATCATGATGAGGCAGTGGCTTGGTTTCGCAAGGCGGCCGAGCAAGGTGATGCTGTCGCACAGTTCAACCTTGGGCTGGCATATGATGATGGCGAAGGAGTTCAGCGAAATTTTCAAGAAGCCATGGCTTGGTACCGCAAGGCGGCGGATCAGGGACTTCCGGATGCACAGTTCAATATAGCCATGATGTATCGGGAAGGCCGAGGAGTAGAGCAGAACGATCACGAGGCGGTGATCTGGTTCCACAAGGCAGCCGAGCAAGAGGATGCTTCAGCACAGTACAACCTCGGGATAATGTATGCGGAAGGCCATGGAGTAGCCCGGAATATTCACGAAGCGGAGTCTTGGGTTCGCAGAGCTGCCGAGCAGGGTGATGAGGATGCAGAGATCTACCTTGATCAGTTGCAAAAGGGACGAGGTGTCGCGCAAGGCATTCTTGAGGCCTGAACGCCATTTTCCAACAAGACCCTTTTCCCATGACCCTGACCAAAGCGACCCTCGCCGAGCAGTTGTTCCAGCAACTTGGCATCAACGTGCGGGAGGCCAAGGATCTGGTGGATGTTGTTTTCGATGAGTTCAAGAAGGCGCTGGAGTCTGGCCAGCAGGTCAAGCTATCGGGGTTCGGCAACTTCGAACTCCTGGAGAAGAAGCAGCGTCCTGGTCGCAATCCCAAGACTGGTGAGTTGATATTTGTTACACCTCGGCGGGTGGCGGTGTTTCGACCTGCCGCCTCTAGCGAAAACAAGAGAAAAGGAAACCATTGGTGCGGCCGATGGATCTTTAAAGAATGACTCGTTATGCTGCAGAGCACAGGAGAGAAACCCCGTGGGCCTGTTTATTAATCTCACCGCGCAACTGAACCGGATTGAACCACTGGACTGGGAAGCGGCTTATCGGGACAGTCTCGTCTTGTTGCAGCACTTTCCAGCGACTCTGGTTCGGCACGATAGCCAGAAGGTCGGAGGTCACCGTCGCTATTTTTCCACTGACAAGATCATCCGTGATCCCAGCGGCGAGGATGAATGCTGGTCGATTTCCGGTGATCGGGACAGCGGTCGGGATGCCGAGGAGTTCAGTCTCCATCGCTATATTCATCGACAACCTGGCTATGACTCAGCCAAAACGCCCGATGTAGATGTCTTGTGGGCCGGAGAGAAGGCCATCGATTACCGGGATGGAGGAAGAGGTATCAACCTCTTTGGCAACAAGACCCAGGGATATCCCTATCACCTCGCGCTGCTAGCAGTCGCGGCGCTGTTCGAACACCGGTTCCCGGGACGCTGCTTCGTCTTCGGAGATATAGATCAGGAATCCGCCCGGCAAGTCGTTCGCTGGGTCAATGCGGTATTACCGGCCGAGCCTGTCGCGATCGGTGTGCCGGTTTGTTTCGATGGTCCCTCGCTTTACCGGCGGCTGGCATCACTCTATGACGACCAAAAACTGGTAACCAAACGCTTCAAGACACTTTTTCACGGTAGCGATGAGGAGACGCTCCAGGTGCTGCTGGCGCACGCCGAACGGGACGGTCTCTGCCAGTCTCTGGCGGAAGATCTCAACAGCTACCAATCCCTGTTCCAACGAGGTGCAACCTCCATTCTGTCGAGCTATTTGAGCGCAACCCAGGATCTTGAGGTTGTCATTGATCTCGTCCTGACCGCGAACCGATCACGAACTCAACCGGAATTCTCGCTGGAAGATCTGCTCAAGGTTCTCTGCCAAGGATTTGTCACCCTCGACTTCCCGGAGCGAGCGCCGCTTTCTGTGCTATCTCGCCCCGTTGAGCGCATGGCAACCATCGAAGAAACCTTCTCGCAGATATTCATGAGTCTCGCTGGCGCACCCCTGGACATGGGATTCTATATCAATCGGATCGCGCTGCTGGAAGCCTTTGCCGCCCGAGCGCCGAACCGACGCGAGCATTTTTTGGATATCATCCATACGGAAGAAGATCACTGCCGTAAAAAGCTGGCCAAGATCGCCGATGTTGCGGGACAGCGGTCCGGTGAAACACCCACAACGGCGCTCTTGGAGGATGGCGCGGAAACAACCGCTCAGGTATTGTGCAAGGATGATGCGGCGCACCATCCGGAGAACGACCTCCCCGGTGTGAGCTATATCCTTCGGCAAATTGATGAGCAGCGTGAAGAGTTTCCTTATGGGGAACGAGCCATTGAAGTAATCGGCCAGGGAGTGAACCGAATCATTCAGGAGGATCAGGACACGTTCGGCTCCACCGACCAGGCACATTACCTGGATCTCATCGGGTGGGCCGGGGAAAAACAGGGTATTGGATTATGGCATGAGGCCTGGAAAGAAATTGACGAGGAATCGGATCTAGAGATCCTGAAAAGCCTCACGGCCCTATTTATGATTTCGGAACGAGAGATCAACTTTTGGCATACTCGAATTCATATCCTGGAACACAAAACTTTATGGCCCCGTCTGCTAAATCAATCGACCCTGATCCACACTACTGACTCATTGCCCAGCCGAAACTGACTATGACAATAGTCCGCTTGCCACCTTCTGTTCCGTCGATTCATGATACCCCCTCAAATTCTCATCGAATCCATAGGATCCAAAAAAATGCCGTCACTCTTTAGTTCACTCCAACTCGGCGACCTGACTCTGTCCAATCGGATTTTAATGGCACCACTCACCCGTTGTCGGGCCGATGCCAATCATGTGCCAGGGCCACTCATGGCTGAATATTATGCCCAGCGTGCCAGTGCGGGTCTCATCATTGCGGAGGCCACCATGGCGATGAAGGGCAATTCTGCGTTTTGGCGGGAGCCTGGCATTTATTCTGATGAGCAGGTCGCGGGCTGGCGGCAAACGACCGATGCCGTTCACGCCGCCGGTGGCCGGATATTTCTACAGATATGGCATGGTGGCCGCGCCTGTCATCCCCTGCTCAATGATGGCGATCAACCCGTCGCGCCCAGCCCAGTCGCCATCACCGGCGATGATGTGCATACCCCCGAAGGCAAGAAGCCCTATGTCGTTCCGCAGGAACTGCGTGATGACGAACTTCCCGGCATCGTTGTAGGATTCGCCAAGGCCGCCGAGAACGCCAAGCAAGCAGGATTTGATGGTGTGGAGATCCATGGTGCCAATGGCTACCTGCTGGATCAATTTCTGCGTGATGGCTCAAACCGGCGCCAAGGCCCCTACGGTGGCGCATTGGAAAACCGCTCGCGTCTCCTATTCGAGGTCGTCAATGCCGTCTCGGAAGTTTGGGGTGGTCATCGGGTTGGGTTGCGACTTTCTCCCATCAATAGTTACAACAGCATGATCGACAGTGATCCCATCGGTCTGATCAGTTGGCTGGCCAACCGGCTCAACAATTTTGACCTGGCTTATCTTCATCTCATGCGAGGTGACTTCTTTCAGCAGCAAAGCGGCGATGTCATGACCCCGGCGCGAGCTCAATACAAGGGAACACTGATTGGCAACATGGGATATAGTCAGGAGGAGGCCAATCAGGCGGTCACTGAAGGGAAACTCGACGCAGTGGCCTTTGGCATGCCCTTTTTGGCCAATCCTGATCTCCCTGCCCGGTTCAAGGCAGGAGCCACTTTTAACCAGCCTGATCCGGCCAAATTTTATTCACCTGGGCCAGAGGGATATACCGATTATCCGACCATGGTGAGTTCCTAAGTCATTCGTCTGATGTGCTGCCAGCATTCATTTTTTCCAAAGTTTATGGAGCAACGAACACCATGACAAAAAACCTCATCGGGCTGTATGCCCTGTTTTTTACGACTCTAGTGCTTGCTGAACCCGCTCAAGTACCAAAACTCGGTGAGGTTCATCAATCCATTCAAGCCAGAGTCACTTCTGTGGTTGCTGTGCCGACCCAAGTGCAAAATCCCAACGAGATTAACCAACCCGTTCAAAGTGATGTTGGTGATACGGTTAAAAAGTTTATTGCAGGCGTGCTAACCGAAAAACCCCGACGAGATTTCCTCACCCTTGTGATCGGCGGTATTAGTGGCATCGCAGTTGGTGGAGTACTCAGTAGTGGGAATATTTTCAGGGTCGAGGTGCTTGGTTCGTCGATAGTTCCTTTTGCCGGTGGATTAGCTGGGATTTATTTTGCCAATGAAGGTCACTTCGATAGGCTTCGAAATATGTTGGGCGACAAGTTCTGACATCGGTCGTTGGCCTCACATTCATGACCCTAACCAAAGTAACCCTCGCCGACCACCTGTTTCAGAAACTCGGCCTCAATGTGCGGGAATTCTAAAGAGCTGGTGGAGTTTTTTTTGAGGAGATCAAGCAGGTGCTGGAGTCTGGCCAGCAGGAGAAGCTGTCGAGTTTTGGCAACTTCAACCTTCTGGAGAAGAAGCAGCGTCCTGGCCGCAATCCCAAGACTGGCGAGGTGATACTTGTTACCCCTCGGCGGGTGGTGACTTTTAGCGCCAGTCGGAAGCTCAAGGTAGGGGTGGCAGGGTATGATCCAACTCCTGCGCATCCTTGTTGATTCGGCCACCAGCGTAAAGTCGCGCAATGTTGATGCGTGAACTCTGTGTCCGAT
>JBAXSA010000257.1:0-4520 GCA_037130945.1 Pseudomonadota bacterium
ACAACAGCGAGACACCGGCCACGACAACCATCAGATAACGATGTAGTACACTCATAGGGGTTTCCTTAAGAACAGATAGTTAGAATATAACGATTATCTAAATTATAGCGATTACCGCCCCCTTTAACCACCCTCTAACCCTAGGGTTATTGGCACCCTAAAAATTCTACCGGCGAAAAATCCATGTCTTCTACCACCGAATCCCTACTGGGCATCGAGAATCTTCCCCTCAAGCAGTTCACCGAGAAGGCGTACCTGGATTATGCCATGTATGTGATTCTCGACCGCGCCCTGCCGCATATCGGCGATGGCTTAAAACCCGTGCAGCGGCGGATTGTCTATGCCATGTCGGAACTGGGTCTCGCGGCTGCTGCCAAGTATAAAAAATCGGCCCGGACGGTCGGTGACGTGCTGGGCAAGTTCCACCCGCATGGGGACACCGCCTGCTACGAGGCCATGGTCTTGATGGCCCAGCCCTTTTCTTACCGCTATCCGCTGGTGGATGGCCAGGGCAACTGGGGCTCGCCGGATGACCCCAAATCCTTCGCCGCCATGCGGTATACCGAGGCGCGGCTGACCCGCTATTCCGAAGTGTTGCTGGCGGAACTCGGCCTCGGGACGGTGGACTGGGTGGCTAATTTCGATGGCACTCTGGAAGAACCCCGGGTCTTGCCGGCGCGACTCCCCAACGTACTGTTGAATGGCACCACCGGCATCGCGGTGGGCATGGCCACCGACATCCCCCCCCACAACCTGCGCGAAGTGGCGGCGGCGGCGATTCATCTGCTCGATCATCCCCGCGCCACTGTGGCGGATCTCTGCCATTTTATCCTGGCTCCGGATTTCCCCACCGAGGCCGAGATCATTACCCCGCACGAGGATTTGCAACAGATGTACCAAACCGGGCTCGGCAGCGTCCGGCTTCGCGCCCGCTACGAGTCTGACGAGGGTGACATCGTCATCACCGCCCTGCCCTACCAGGTGTCGGGCAACCGCATCATGGAACAAATCGCCCAACAGATGCAGGCCAAGAAGCTGCCGATGGTCGAGGATCTGCGAGACGAATCCGACCATGAACATCCGACCCGCCTGGTGATTGTGCCCCGTTCCAACCGCGTCGATGTCGAACGGCTGATGTCGCATCTCTTCGCCACCACCGAACTCGAGAAAAGCTACCGGATCAATATCAATCTGATTGGCCTCAACGGCAAGCCCGAGGTCAAGGATCTCAGGACACTGCTCGCCGAATGGCTGACCTTTCGCATCCAGACGGTGCGGCGGCGCCTCGAATACCGGCTGGCCAAAGTCATGGATCGGCTCCATACCCTGGAAGGTCTGTTGATCGCCTACCTCAACCTCGACGAGGTGATCCGCATCATCCGTTTCGAGGAATATCCCAAGACCGAATTGATGCGCCGCTTTAGGCTTTCCGATCTGCAGGCGGAGGCCATTCTAAATCTGCGGCTGCGCCACCTGGCCCGGCTCGAGGAGATGCAGATTCGCGGCGAACAGGCCCAGCTCGAGGAAGAACGGGCACATCTTGCGGCGATTCTGGCCTCGGAGAGCCTACTCAAGGCCTTGGTGCGTGAGGAAATCCGCACCGATGACAAGCACTACGGAGATGCGCGGCGCTCCCGGCTGGCCGAACGGCTTCCGGCCGAGGCCTTCGACGAAAACGAACTGGCACCTAGCGAACCCCTGACGGTGATTCTGTCGCAAAAGGGCTGGGTACGGGCGGCCAAGGGCCACGAGTTCGACCCCTCGGGTCTCACCTACAAGACCGGCGACGGTTTTTTAGGCCTTGTGCGCCTGCGCAGTCATCAATCGGCGATTTTCATGGATTCAACCGGCAAGACCTATTCGTTGCCCAGCCACACGCTCCCCTCTGCGCGCGGCCAGGGCGAGCCACTGACGGGACGGCTGACGTTGACCTCCGGTGCCAGTTTTGTCGCGGTATTGGGTGGCGAGGGGGACACTGGGTATCTGCTGGCCTCGGATAGGGGGTATGGGTTCCGGGTCAACCAGGAGGAACTCCAGGCCAGGAACAAGGGCGGAAAAAATGTTCTGACGCTATCCGAGGGGGCCCAGCCGCTGCCCCCGCTGGTGCTGAAAAATCCCGAGACTGATCGTCTGGCGGCCATCACCAGTCAGGGATATTTGTTGATCTTTCCGGTCAGTGATCTGCCGATACTCAGCCGGGGCAAGGGCAACAAGATCATTCAGATTCCCCCCGAACGCCTGGCGGCACGCGAGGAGGTGCTGGGCTATGTTGTCATCCTGCCGCCCGATGCGGGGCTCCTGATCACAGCGGGGAAACGGCACATCACCCTAAAGCCGGATGATCTCAGCTTTTTTTACGGCGAACGGGGCCGCCGGGGTGCCAGGCTCCCCCGCGGCTTTCAGCGGGTCGATGGGGTTGAGGCCATGCCAAAGCCCCCCCAGTCGTAGCCGCTTACGCAGCCACGCGCTCGGAAACATCCACAAAAGTCATGATGGCATTGGCCTCAAAATCAACCGGGGTAGACAACATGTCTTCCGCACCGATTCTCAGCGATTCCAGACAGGTTTCGCGCGTTTTTTCTTGTGCATTAACCCCCGGCAGGTCAAGCAACCAACCAATCCACCAACCGTCGCTTTGTTTCAGCATGGCCCGATATTTCATTTTCACCTCACGAAAGACAATCCCAAATCCTTGCAAATTTTTCGTGCCAGTTCATCCACAACTTCTCGATGTCTCGGCACCTGCGATTTCAAACCGGCACACGCAACAATCGTGTGACGGCGCCCCTCTCGGATAATGACCGCGCCATTTTTCTGACAATAACGCAGTAATTCCGACCTTCTCATAACGAGAACCTCAAGATTAACCCACCCACAAAAAAACCGCCCCCAATTCCCTAGGGGCGGTCAGCTCATCGGTCTGCCGTTGCCTGCACTTCCACCGGCTATACCGGGGGATTGGCAGGCGTGCTTAAAACTGTGAACGGACGTTCTTGGCCTGTTCCCAGAGGCTATTTATGGCACCCTCGGCGAGTGCTGCGGTGTTGTCGATGGCCTTGCGAAGGGCGGGTTCATTGGGACGTATCTTATCCACTGGCGCTTCAGACAAGGCCTTGATCAGATCTTTCTGATCCGTGCGTGCAGCCCCTTCGGGCAGTGCCTCGGGTTTGCCAGTCACCAAGGCTACCTTGGTGCAGGTGGTGTTGACTGATTTAGCACCACTCAACGCCATGAAATTGGCCGGTGTTACCTTCACGCTTTCAACGTCATACACCTTCTGACCGTTGATTTCCAGGCGCAGAAAAGAGCGATCAGCGACCGGCACAAAGCTCATGCCACCTTTGTTGATTTCCTCGAAAATCGGGTTGGTGACATCCGCTACCTGGACGAAAAACGCCAGATCCGCCTTCTTCTCCTTCACCAGTTTGATGGCGCTCAGGGCATCGCTGGCGTTCTGCAAGTTGGCGTCGAGCCCCTTCAGCGTGCTGTCCTGTGCTTGTAAATTTTGCAGTGTCAGGTAGGAGCCACTTTCCTTGGAGGCTGTGGCCACCCGCATCCGGGTCGCAAACTGCTGCACCTGACCCCAGCTGGTGAGTTTGGGATTGCTGGTGACCGCAAACAGGCACTCATGGCCGAGATCCGAGCGTACCACGACCATCTTGTCGCTCCAGCCCGAAGTTTTGGTAATCAGGTCATTTGCCACGTCCATCTGAGCCAGGGCGATCGCCGAGGGAGTTTCCGCCAGCCGCTTGAGGTTATCACCCGTGCCGCCGGTTTTGACCACCTGATAATCGTTAAACATAGCGCCCTTGATCACGTCGTTGATCGCGGGGCCATAAAAACGGAAATAGGCTCCTTTTTCCGAGCCCGTGTAGATGTCTTTGGCCTGAGCCGCCGTCATACCCAATGCCAGCAGAAAAAACCCTAGTTTCTTCATTATTTTGTCTCCTTCAGTGAGGGAAGAGAAGAATCGCTCAACAATGCCCCGCAGGGCTCTTGTCAGCATACCGGATGTTTCCGCTTCCGCCTAGTTGCCGACGCCCGCAATCATTTGTCAGTCGGGCCAAAAATTATCGCTTAACACTTGCAGGACAGCCCACGGGCATTCTGTCGGGAAGGCGTTTTTATCCAAGTTTGTTTCCCGCGCTGCTATCAGTCTGGCGTCCCCATAGCCGTCTTCCAGGTGTTCACCTATGGCCGGTTTCAAGCTGGGGTTCTGTCGCAATACCCGCGCCACTTTCCGGCGCTGTTCTTCAATGGTAAACCTCCAACTATTCCCGCGCCGTTCGGGTTGGTATTGCCACTTTAGAAGGTGCGCTAGTAATACCGCCAGCCTATTGGTGAGTTCCCGCCTTTCGCTTGCGCCCATGCTTTCAAGTTCTTCTATCAGGTGTTCAATATCCGCTTCCATATAGCGCCCTTGTTTCAATAGCGTCAATTGTTCCTGCGTCCAAGAGTAGAAATCTGTTTCATGGGTGTTCATATAAGGGTCTACATCAGGATGAACTGGGATGCCAAAC
>JBAXSA010000258.1:0-4512 GCA_037130945.1 Pseudomonadota bacterium
TATTGAGTTTCATCTTGAGGATTACTAAGGATAATGGTGCGGTTGTACCCGATGCCCGCTCCTGCGGCGAATTTGTGGAAATTCATGCTTGACATTGGCCGACAAATAAAGACCGATGAAAGAAGGCACTCGCTACGCAAAAGTTGTTGAATGGTCGGATGAAGATCAATGCTATGTGGGTAGTTGTCCTGGGCTCATTTATGGTGGATGTCATGGAAGTGACGAAAAACAGGTGTTTGCCGAATTATGTGAGATCGTTGATGAAGCTATCGAGCTTTACAAACAGGATCGAAAATTACTGCCAATTACTACGTTTGGCAGTGACTCCACAAGCAATAGGTTGAGTGTTGCCTGAAATTTATGCGTTACAGGGTTGTCATTGATGAGGGTTCAAGCAGCTTCGGGGCTTATGTTCCCGACCTGCCCGGGTGTATCGCTGTGGGTGAAACCAAACAGGAAGTTCTGCAGCTCATTCGGGAAGCTATTGAGTTTCATCTTGAGGGCTCCAAGGGTAATGGCGTTGCCGTGTCTCAAGGTGTGCATTAGTTAAAATTTATGACAAAAAACGAGATTTAAGTTTATGCCAGAAATTACACGGTTCTATGGAATTATCATTAAGCTCTTCTTTGGAGATCATCCGCCGCCGCATTTTCACGCTATATATGGTGAGTACAATTCTCTATTTGATATTGATACCTTGGAGATGATTGAGGGAGACCTTCCTTCCATAGCAAGGAAGCTCGTCATTGAATGGGCAAAAAACTACCAATCTGATTTGAAAAGAATGTGGGAAACTCAAGAGTTTAAAAAACTTCCATCGCTTGACTAACTATGAATATTCCAAGGATCAAATACGTCGAACCGCAAGAGGGGCACATTCTTGCGGTGACGTTTACAAATGGAGAGAGAAAGAAATACGATGCCGCTCGTCTGTTGAAGCAGGAGATGTTCGCCCCGTTGATGAACCAAGCGTTTTTCAGGAATGTTGCCGTGGAGCCCGGTGGTTATGCGGTTTCCTGGAACTCGAAACTGGATGTCAGCGAGTATGAACTTTGGCG
Source organism: Pseudomonadota bacterium (assembly GCA_037130945.1). Classification (GTDB taxonomy): domain Bacteria; phylum Pseudomonadota; class Gammaproteobacteria; order Chromatiales; family Chromatiaceae; genus JBAXSA01. The sequence goes on from JBAXSA010000258.1 coordinate 1,059, forward strand.
ATATGGCGAAGACATGCTGCCGGATGTCATTTGACATGGAATGGGCAAACGTCATCAATAATCCCTTCTTGAAGGATCTGCCGTTCAGGATATGACAGCGATTATGGTTATTGGAATGAAGCCGCGAGTTTACATAGAGACGTCTATTCCTAGCTATCTGACCGCGAGAAGGGGGCGAGATTTGATAGCGATTGCCAATCAAGAGTTGACCAAGGAATGGTGGGAAACTCGGAAGGACGACTTTGACCTCGTTATATCGGAGTTCGTCTTGCGCGAGGTATCCGCTGGTGATCCCGTCGCCGCGAGCAGCCGTTTACTCGCGGTTGAGGGAATCCCGGAAATCGATGTCACGGATGAAGTTGGTCGGCTTGCTCAAATCTTAATTGATCGAGTACCCATTCCGGAGAAAGCACGGATCGATGCGTTTCATATCGCTATAGCTACCGTGCATGGCATTAATTACCTACTCACATGGAATTGTGCCCATATCAACAACGCGGAATTGCGTCCAAGGGTTGAAGCACTATGCCGTTCACAGGGCTACGAACCGCCCGTGATCTGTACTCCGCAAGAACTGCTCAAGGTGTGACTATGTGGCATGATCCAATTGTTGAGGAAATTCATAAGATCCGCGAGGAGTACGCCAGGAAATTCGGCTTTGACGTCAATGCGATCTGCAAGGATATGCAGGAAAAACAGAGGCAAAGTGGGCGGAATGTGGTGACTTTCCCTCCCCGCGAGCCCATATTGCGGTATGGTGCGGAAGAATGAAAGAACTTGCTCGCTACGCGAAAATCGTTGAGTGGTCGGATGAAAATTATGGAATGGGCAAGCGTCATCAATAATCCATTCTTGAAGGATCTGCCGTTCAAGATTGAACTCAACAAGTGGGGCAAGATTCTCATGAGCCCCGCGACTAACCATCATGGCCGTCTCCAGTATGAGGTGGGCCGTCGCATTGAAAAAAGTAAACCTGGTGGCAAGATCATCATGGAGTGTTCGATTCAAACCAGTGATGGCGTCAAGGTGGCCGATGTCGCTTGGGCATCGGATGCGTTTATTGGAAATTATGGATACATGACGCCTTACCTCAAGGCTCCCGAAATCTGTGTTGAGGTTAATTCTCCCTCCAACTCAAAAGGGGAGATCGAGGAAAAGGTTCAGCTTTACCTGGCCAGGGGGGCTTTTGAGGTCTGGGTTGTCGATGAAGATGAAAATATATCCTTCTATTCCTATGAGGGGAAAATCCCGAGTAGCGCGGAAGTTCATGGCTGAAACATGTTGGGAAAAATTGGCTAGTCGTTGAATCGCGGCGATTGATGAGGTCTTGATACACATATGAACACGTTAAAAAAATTGCCTTGGCTGGCCGTCAGTTGGCTGCTGTTGGGATTGAGCTTTGGGGCTCAGGCCACGCCCTACGACGATTTCCTGAATCGTGACGCCTGGTGGCAGGATCGCACCCCCAGCGGCCCCATCACCCCGCCGCCAGGGGTATCGATTACCCCGAATGGCTGGGAGCATTTTTACCCCATCAATGTGCCTTCACCGACCGCATGGGGTGCCGGCAATACCCTGGTGACGGGGGTTACCCTCAACAGCATGGGCATAGTGAATGGCAAGCTGATGCAGAAATATACCTGCGACGGCGAGGGGCTGTCATTGCCGGTGAACTGGAGCCTTACCACCGAGCAGGCGTGCGCCCAGGTGCTGAACAAAAATGTCACCACCGTCAACGTCCTGATCCCGAACGCACCTAACCCGGACGCACCGAACAACGTTGCCTGCATCTGCACGGTGTCCTCTCCAGTGGGCGCAACCTGTACCGTGCCGACATGTTCCTATGACGTTGCCTGTGAACAGAACGACAATTGCAGCGCCACCTTGACTGCGGCGACCTTCAAGGATGCGGCGGTCGCAACGGACAAAATTCGTTACCAAGGCTGTATCACCGCCCCGCAGCCAGAGGATTGCGACGCCTCCGGTTTTGGCTCCTGCCCGACCGGAGCGGAACCTAGTTGCTGCACTAATTGCGGCGGCGGCGGACAGCCCAGTTGTTTCGCCATTTGTGGAACCGCCAAGGTGACCAAACCGCTCAATCCGGCCCTGGTAGCCGGGGATGCCTGTCCGGCAGAGGCCGTTCAGAGGCTGTTCATGCCCAATCGGGAACTCGCCAACAACCCGGCGTTGCTCGACAACACCACGAATTTTGCCCTTTTGTTGAAGGATCGAGACGCTGGCGGGTTCCACCAGTGGGCCGCCTATAATATCCCCTTCAAGACCAACTCCATCGGCGAAAACACCCCCAAGCAGGTGTTTGCCGACCTGTTTTTCCAGGCCATCAACGATTACGGGTATGTGGGCTATGGCCCCCCATGCCCCATCACCGGTACCCATACCTACGACCTGACCCTGGTGGGGCTGCGCACCCCTGTCAACAACATCGACGCCGCCCGCTATACGGCGGTGCAACTGGAAAAGGACATCGCTCCGGTTCCCCCGGCCACAGCCCCGGTGACCACGGATACCCCCAGTTCCGAGCCACGCCAGACGCCCAACGGCAGTGTCACGCTTTCTTTCACCTATACCCGGGGCGGGGATGATCCCTTCACGCTCTTCAACGCCTCTCCGATCACCCTCACTGGCGGGGATTTTACCAACGGCGGCTGGCTGCCGAGCCAATACACCTGTGACGGCCCGCCCGAAGGTGCCACCGCCTACACCCCGGCGGGCGATTACCGTCCACCCGCCGAGGCCGATCGCCTCAACAACCCGCCGAGCCTGAGCTGGCAGTACCGCCCGGCGACGCAGGGACTCGACACCCGCCCGGCCGGTACCCGTTCCTATGTGATGCTGGCGCGGGATCTCACCGCGCATGATCCCAATGGGCTGTGGGTCGTGTATGACATCCCCAACACCGCTTCCTCGCTGACCGGTCATGCTGGCGTGGGCATTACCGGCCGCAACGACTGGGGCGGCATTGGCTACCGAGGCCCCTGTCCGAATACCGGCGAAGGACTGCACTACATCGAGTTTTATCTCTACGCTATGGATGTGCCCAGCCTGCGGGAACTGGATCCTGGCATATCCATTGACCAGAGAAATCCGTCCACCTTCAAGCAGGTGGAAACCCTGGTGCATAATCACTTTGTCGCCAAGGCCCAGTTGCTCGGGCTGTATGGTCGCCCGCAATCCAATGGCCTGTTCCGCATCACCAGCCCGGCCTTCGTCAATGACCAGCCGTTACCGGTGCCCTATCGCGCCAGTTACCAGTTCCCCTACTACACCCTGGATACGACCAGGACGGCAAATGGCACCACCAGCACGATTAGCGTGGTAGAAGACAGGAGTCAGTCGCCGATGATCTGCGGCTCGACCTATGGCCAGAATGTCTCCCCGCCGCTCCAGTGGGCCAACGCTCCGGCGGGTACCCAGGCCTATGTGCTGGTGATGG
>JBAXSA010000259.1:0-4509 GCA_037130945.1 Pseudomonadota bacterium
GGGGATGATCGCGATCAATGGCAATGGGGTTAAAGCAGCGTAACGCCCAGCCAAATAACGGGATGTGCAGCAACTCCCGCTTCAGTATCCAGCTTTTTTGTTGAATCGGCAGGATCGCCCATAAGGCCATCGTCTCCCAGGCCGACTGGTGTTTGCAGAGATAAACCACGGCCCCGCTGGGTATCCGCTCCAGTCCCTCGACCCGATAGCTCAAGCGGCAAAGCCGGTTCAAGGCTCGCAGATTGGCCTGGCCCCACCCCCGGCCTAGGGCCGCGACATCCTGGGAGGTTTGCCTGCGACAACGCCACAAGATTCTCAGACTGTAAAAGCCGGTGATGAGCAGCATGGCCACCAGAAATATCAGCGAACGTATCCCCTTCATCCCGTCACCTCGTGGCTGGCTTCGTGTTCGTTGAAAAAGGCCTCCACCGCCGCAGCCAAATCGGCGTAAACCCTGACCTCGGGAATCAAGGCCTGACAGCGGGCCTCCGCCGCTTGTCCCTTGCCAGTACGCACCAGCATCAACCGTTCGGTAAAGCCCCGGGCGGCTAGAAGATCCCGGGGGGAATCGCCAATGCTGAGCAGGATCGGCTCCGGCATTCTCTCCAGCAACTGGATGATCAGCCCCGAACGAGGCTTGCGGCACAAGCAAAAATCCTTGGGAGCGTGGGCGCAAAATGCAATCCCCGCCAACTGCCCGCCGACCTCACGGATTGCCGCCAGCATTTTGCGATGGATGGCATGGAGTTTATAGATCGAAAACAAACCCCGCCCCACCCCCGATTGGTTCGACATCACCACCACCTGATAGCCGGCATCGCTCAATCGGGCAATGGCATCCAGGCTGCCGGGAATGGGTTGCCATTCATCCGGGGTCTTGATGAAGGAGGCGGAGTCCTGATTGATGACCCCATCGCGGTCAAGCAACACCAGGCCCCGAGTATTTTCCGATGAGGTTCTCAAGCTGGGCCGGTCTGGAGTCTGGAAATATCCGCAATACCGAGGAACAACGACCTCAAAAGTCTTAGCAGCGCCAGCCGATGGGCACGCACCTGCTCATCTTCCACCATGACCATGACCTCATCGAAAAAGCGATCCACCACGCCACGCAAACTGGCCAACTCGATGAGAGCCTGGCGATAATCACCACAGGCCAGCAGCGGATCAACGCGGCCCCGAACCGCAGTAACTGCCGACAGCAACAAAGATTCAGCGGCTTCGGTAAACCACTCCGGTGCCAAAACCCCCACGCCGGGTGTTTCCTCGCCCGCCTTGCGCAACAGATTGTGAATGCGTTTATGGGCAGCGGCGAGGGCCTGGGCTTCCGGCAGTTCCCTAAAAACCCCCACGGCCTCGATCCGCCGGTGAATATCGCCCGGCGACGTGAGGGCCAATGCCCGCACCGCCTCCACTGCGTCGGCGGGCACCCCCCGGTCGGCATAATAGGCCGGGAGGCGATCCAGCAGATAGGCCAAGGCATCGGCCACCGCCGCGCGCGCGGCCACCCGGGGTTCCAGCTGATCGGCCGCCCAGTCCAGCAGAGTCCGGACATCGAGCGCAACGCCACCCTCGATACAGATGCGCAGAATACCCAGGGCTGCCCGCCGCAGACCAAAAGGATCTTTGGTGCCGCTGGGGCGTTCGCCCACAGCGAAGATCCCCACCAGGGTATCGGCGCGATCCGCCAGTGCCAAGGCCTGAGCCACCGGATTGCCGGGCAGCCGGTCACCGCCTCCCTTGGGCCAGTACTGTTCCTCAAGAGCCTGCGCAATGGCCGGCGACTCGCCACTGGCCTCGGCCAGGTAGCGCCCCATCGTTCCCTGGAGTTCGGGGAACTCGCCCACCAGGTTCGACAAGAGATCGCATTTGGCGAGTTTTGCGGCCCGTTCCACCGGCACCGGATCCCACCCCTGGGTCTCGGCAATCCTGCAGGCAATCGCGGCACAGCGTTGCGACTTGTCCCACAGGCTGCCGAGGCGAACCTGAAATACCACGTTTTTGAGGCCGGTCATGGCCTGTTCCAGCGGTTGGCGGCGATCCTGTTCCCAAAAAAAGGCGGCATCGGCAAAGCGTGGCCGGATCACCCGTTCGTTACCCGCCCGCACCGAATCCGGATCGCGGCTCTCCAGGTTGGCCACGGCGATAAAATAGGGCATGAGCTGGCCCGCCGCATCCCGGATGGGAAAGTATTTTTGATGACCCTGCATGGTCTTGACCAGAACCTCTGGCGGTATCGCCAGGAAACGGGCCTCAAAGCTACCCCGCAAAGGCACTGGCCACTCGGTGAGGGCCGCGACTTCCTGGAGCAGGGTCTCGTCGATTTCGGCCATGCCGTCCACGGCCTCGGCGAGTGCTTCAGCCCCTTCGCGGATTTTGGCCATGCGAGCGGCAAAATCCACTATGACCCGACCTTCATTCAGGAGACGGGCTTCATACTCATCGGCGTGTCTCAGCTCGATCTCTGCCGCGCCCTGAAAACGATGGCCCCGGGACACACGGCCGCTTGCCACTCCCAGCACCGTCCCAGGAATGACGCGATCGCCGTGGAGCAGCACCACCCAATGCACCGGCCGCACGAATTCGACATCAAAGTCCCCCCAGCGCATCCGCTTGGGGATCGGCAACGCCGCCAGTGCTTCATGGATTAGCCCTGGTAGCAGGTCATCCAGTGACCGCCCCCCCAGCGTTTGCGGGTAAGCCAGCCAGGCACCTTTGGCTGATGTCTCCCGCGCCAGGGTCTCGACAGGTACGCCGCATTGACGGGCAAAACCCCGTGCCGCCTGGGTGGGCTGACCGGCGGTATCGAAGGCTGCGGTGACCGCCGGGCCCTTGCGAAGCAGGGTCTGGGTGGGCTCCCGGCTGGGCAGGGCGTGGACACTCAGAGCCAGCCGGCGCGGGGTCGCAAAGGATTTTGAGGGGCCATGCTGAAAACCCAGCTTGGCGAGGCGCTCCGCCACCCCCGCCATAAAACACTCCGAGAGTTCCCGGAGCGCCTTGGGTGGCAGTTCCTCGGTGCCGATTTCGATCAGTAGATTGGCTGTGACGGTCATGTCTCACCCCTTTTTTGGCATTTTGGCACCATCGGAAAACCCAACGACTCGCGGCGGGCGTAATAGGCCTCGGCCACAGCCTTGGCCAAAGTGCGCACGCGAAGCATAAAACGCTGACGTTCCGTCACCGAGATTGCCCGGCGGGCATCCAGCAGGTTGAAGGTGTGGGAGGCCTTCAGAATCTGCTCATAGGCCGGCAGCGGGAGATTCTTGCCGATCAGCCGCTGACTTTCCCGCTCACAGGTATCAAACTCGCCAAACAGCATCGCCGTGTCAGCCTCCTCGAAGTTGTAATGGGACTGCTCCACCTCGTTCTGGTGAAAGACATCGCCATAGGTGACCCGGCCCAAGGGGCCATCAGTCCAAACCAGGTCGAAAACACTCTCGACTCCCTGGAGGAACATGGCGATGCGTTCCAGCCCATAGGTGATCTCGCCCGCCACGGGCCGGCAATCGAGCCCCCCGACCTGCTGAAAATAGGTGAACTGGGTGACCTCCATGCCATTCAGCCAGACCTCCCAGCCCAGACCCCAGGCCCCCAGCGTCGGGGATTCCCAGTTGTCCTCCACAAACCGGATGTCCTGCACACCGGTATCAATGCCCAAGATTCGCAGGGAATCCAGATACAGCGCCTGAATATCGGGCGGCGAGGGTTTTAAGATCACCTGGTATTGGTAGTAGTGCTGAAGGCGATTGGGATTCTCGCCAAAACGCCCGTCGGTGGGACGGCGCGATGGCTGCACATAGGCGCAATGCCAGGGCTCCGGCCCAATCGCCCGCAGGAAGGTGGCGGGATGAAAGGTGCCCGCACCCACCGCCATATCCAAAGGCTGAAGAATCACGCAGCCCTTCGACGCCCAATAACGCTCCAGTGCCAGGATCAAACCCTGGAATGTCCTGGATTCTTCGGCCCCTGGTTGTTCCCAGTCTGTCACCCTATTCCCCCGTTCACCTGAAATGGGTTCATTATAGCGAAACCCGTGCCGAGGGTCTGAGTCCAGCCGGGCGGCATGAGCCTGACAAGGCTTGCCATGATTCATCATCTTCAGGGGAAGAAAAATGCCTTTTGTAGCCAATGCCGAGGAAATCGCTTACGAAGCAATGGCGTCGGTCAGCCCCGATCTGGCGAATAGGTACAAAATCATCATCCGCTTTCTGGCCAGTCATCCGGAGGCGGCATCCAGGATGCGAGGCATGGCGGCTCCGGTTATTGGCTCAGTGGAGTATGTGCGCTGCCAAGCCACGGCATTTGCCTCGGCACGAAACCTCCGTGCGCCACAGGCCCCGGCGACGGTTCCAGACGAGATGGTGTCGATTATTCTTCAGGAATACTTTGACATTGCTGTGGCTGATCTGGAGCGCGTCAAGCGTGAGCACCTGCTTTCGATGGGCGCGGAAAATCTGGTGGGTGACCTGCTCGAACGCTATCTCGCCTCCGTTCTTGAACAACACGAGTGGG
>JBAXSA010000260.1:0-4507 GCA_037130945.1 Pseudomonadota bacterium
TGACGCCATCCGCTCCATCCAGCTGTATGTGCAAGGTGCCGCCGTGTCGGTGCTGGAAGGACGGGTCACGGCGGCTCAGGTGGGCTCTGGCCGCAGCGATGATTACGTCGAGGCAGAAGCAGTGGCGGTACCGGCGGTACCCGCAGCGTAAGGTGTGTCTGTTCCGTCGGGACATCGGTGATTATTTTGTAGAGGACAAGGTTTTATATGGCGATTCCAGCCACATTGGTAAAAGAACTGCGCGAGCGCACCGGCGCTGGCATGATGGAGTGCAAGAAGGCCCTGGAAGAGGCGGCGGGAGACATCGAAGCGGCCATCGAGCAGATGCGAAAATCGGGTCAGGCCAAGGCTGCCAAGAAGGCCGGGCGAATCGCCGCAGAGGGTGTCGTCCTGATCCGGGTGTCTGGCGATGGCCGCTGCGCCGTGATTCTGGAGGTCAACTGCGAGACCGATTTCGTGGCCAAGGATGGAAACTTCCAGGGGTTTGCTACAGCGGCGGCGGATCGTTTGCTGGCCGCCGAGGTGGCCGATGTCGAAGCACTGGGTGCCCTGCCGATCCGGGATGGCGAGGCCACGACTGTCGAAGAGGCCCGTCAGGCGGTCATTCAGAAGATCGGCGAAAATGTCGCGATACGGCGTTTTACGCGGCTTACGGTTAAAACCCCGTCGGCTATCGCCAGCTATCGTCATGGCAGCCGCATTGGCGTGCTGGTGGAATACCAGGGCAGCGAGGCCGTTGGCCGGGATATTGCGATGCATGTGGCCGCCAGCAATCCCGTGTGCGTCAATGCCAGCGAGGTGTCCGCCGATCTCCTGGCGAAGGAACGGGAGATCTTCCTGGCCCAGGCCCGCGAAACCGGCAAGCCGGAGAATCTGCTGGAGAAGATGGTCGATGGCCGGGTTCGCAAGTACCTGGCGGAAGTGACCCTGCTCGGTCAGCCCTTCGTCAAGGATCCCAACCTGACGGTCGAGCAACTCCTGGCGCAAACTCAGAGCCAGGTGGTGCGTTTTGTCCGCTTCGAGGTGGGGGAAGGCATCGAAAAAAAAGTGGCCAACTTTGCCGAAGAAGTGATGGCCGCCCAGGTTCGCGCCTAGTTTCGAGGCCCACCATGCCGCCCCTTCGCCGGGTATTGATAAAACTCAGTGGCGAGGCCCTGGCGGGGGGCGTTGGGTTTGGTCTGGATCCGGCGATCCTGCGGCGTCTGGCCGGGGACATCCAGGCTCTGCAACGCGGCGGCTTGCAACTGGCGGTGGTGATCGGGGGCGGCAATATCTTCCGGGGCGCGGGCCTGGCCCAAGCCGGACTGGATCGGGTCACGGGCGATCAGATGGGGATGCTGGCGACCCTGATGAACAGTCTGGCGCTGCGGGATGCCCTGATGTCTTGCGGGGTCTTGGCCGAGGTTCATTCGGCCTTGCCGATTGAGCCGGTGTGTGAGACCTATCGTCAGACCCGTGCCCTGGCGGCTCTGGAGCGAGGTACGGTGGTGCTGTTGGCCGGCGGGACGGGTAATCCCTTTTTCACCACCGACACCGCAGCCAGCCTGCGGGCGATTGAGCTGAAAGCCGATCTGCTGGTCAAGGCCACCCAGGTCAACGGCATCTATTCTGCGGATCCGGTTCGCCACCCAGACGCCCGTTTCTATCCACGCCTGAGTTTTAATCAGGCCCTGCGGGAAAACCTGCAAGTGATGGATCAAACCGCCCTGTTGATGTGCCGCGAGCAGAGATTGCCCTTGTGTGTGCTGAATATTCACGAGCCCGAGGCCTTGGAACGGTGCTTGCTCAGAGGCGATGCACTGGGTTCCTGGGTGGACAATGGGGACGAATAATGGGGAAAAACTAATGATTGAAGATGTCAAGAAGGATTCCAAGGCGCGCATGGCCAAGAGTGTTGAGGCCCTGATCCACGACCTGGCCAAGGTACGCACCGGGCGTGCCCATCCGAGCCTGCTGGATCACCTGACCGTCAGCTATTACGGGTCGGAAATGCCTATCAAGCAGGTGGCCAATGTCACGGTCGAGGAGGGCCGGACTCTGGTGGTGACGCCTTGGGAGCGCAATCAGGTGGCGGCGGTGGAGAAGGCCATTCGCAGTTCCGATCTCGGGCTCAATCCTGCCACCAATGGCAATGTCATTCGCGTGCCCATGCCGTCCCTGACGGAAGAACGGCGGCGGGATCTGGTCAAAATCGTCCGTCACGAGGCCGAACAGTCCCGGGTGGCGATTCGTGGCATCCGGCGAGACGCCAACCAGGCCTTCAAGGAAATGGTCAAGGAAAAGATGGTCTCCGAGGACGAAGAGCGCAAGGCCGGCGAATTCATTCAAAAGCTGACCGATCAATCCATCAAGGAGGTCGATCAACTCCTGACCGAGAAGGAAAAGGATCTCCTGACGATTTGATTGAGCCCAGCCCGCGAACCTTGCGCATCCCACGATGTCGGGCGCTTCATCGGAGAAAAAGGCCTTGGCGTGTCTGCCCCGGCATATTGCCATTGTCATGGATGGCAATGGCCGCTGGGCCGAGCAGCGGGGTTTTCCGCGGTACGCCGGACACCGCGCCGGTGCCCGGGCGTTACGGCGAATCGTCGAGCATTGTGCTGATCGCGGGGTGGCCGCGCTGACGGTCTTTGCTTTTAGTAGCGAGAACTGGCAGCGCCCACCCACCGAGGTGAGCATGCTGTTGCGATTGTTCCGCCGAACCCTGCGAATCGAAGTCGGGCGGCTGGCTGAAAACGGTGTGCGGCTGTCGGTGATTGGTGACCGCAGCGCCTTCCCGGCTGAACTGCGGGACGAGATCCATCGAGTTGAAGCACTCACCGCCAGGGGTTCCCGATTGTCTTTGCAAATCGCCGCCAACTACGGTGGCCGCTGGGATATTGCCCAGGCGGCTCGCCAGCTTGCCCAAGCGGTTTACCAGGGGGGGCTGGATCCCGATGCGGTCGATGAAGATCGCTTGGCGGGGGCTCTGTCCCTGGCCGGTCAACCCGCGCTGGATCTCTTCATCCGCACCGGGGGCGAGATACGGCTCAGTAATTTTCTGCTATGGCAAGCCGCCTACGCGGAGCTTTATTTTACGCCTCGTTTGTGGCCGGATTTTGGTATCGAGTCCCTCGAAGAGGCCTTGGCTGTCTATGCCACGCGGCAACGCCGTTTTGGCCTGACCGGCGATCAGGTGGCCTCGGGTTCGGTGTCGTCCTTGCCATGTTGAGACAGCGCCTAATCACCGCGTTCCTGATCATTCCCTGGATCGTGATGGGGGCGCTGTATCTACCCAATCCGTGGCTGGCTTTTCTCTTGGCGCTGTTGGTACTGGGGTGCGCCTGGGAATGGGCGGGTTTGTGCGGCGTGATGGCCCCCGCCGGGCGCTTGGCCTACGTTGCGGGGATGGCTGTGATCTTGTGGCTGCTTCACCCCCCCGGGCCGCAGACCCTGTGTCTCTTGGGTGGCGTGACCCTGGGTTGGCTGGGGATTGTGCTGTGGTTGTCATCGGTGCGCGTTATTCCCGGCGCGAGTGGTCTGGATGGCGGATTGCTAGTGGCCGGCGTGGCGATCTGGGTGCCACCCTGGCTGGCGTTGGTGTGGCTGGATCGTCAGCCACAGGGGCCGGCCTGGATGCTGGCGTTGCTCATCCTGATCTGGACGGCGGACAGCGCCGCCTATTTCGTGGGCCGCCAGTATGGAACGCGGCGGTTGGCACCCCAGATCAGTCCGGGTAAATCCCTGGAGGGCGCGGTGGCGGCCTTGGGCAGTGCGGCGCTGCTGGCTCTGGGGCTGGCCTGGCAGCTCGACAAGCCCCTGGATGCCGCCCTGGGCCTGGTGGTGCTGGCCGTAGTGACGGCGGCCCTTTCCATCGCCGGGGATCTTCTGGAAAGCTGGCTCAAGCGCCGTCGATCCGTGAAAGACAGTGGTGCCCTGTTGCCCGGTCATGGCGGGCTGCTGGATCGTCTCGACAGCCTGACTGCTGCTGCCCCCTGTTTTGTCTGGGGTGGCTATTGGCTGGGGCTGTGGTCATGACACGGGGTGTGACAATTCTGGGTTCAACGGGTTCGATCGGCCAGAGTACGCTGGATGTGCTGTCAAGGCATCCGGAGCGATTCCGGGTGGTGGCACTGGCGGCGCATCGCAATGTTGATCTAATGTTAGCGCAATGTCGGCAATACCAGCCGCGCCGGGTGGCCATGGCCGATCCCGAAGCCGCCCGGGCGCTCCGGACGGGGCTCGGCGCGCTGGCACCGTCCATTGAGGTGCTGGAGGGTGCCACGGCGCTGGATGAGTTGGCGGCCCATTCCGAGTCTGACACGGTGGTGGCCGCCATCGTCGGGGCGGCGGGATTGCCCTCGCTCCTGGCCGCAGCCACGGCGAGCAAGCGCATCCTGTTGGCCAACAAGGAGGCCCTGGTGATGGCGGGGCCTTTGTTTCTGGCTGCGGCGAAGGCGGGTGGGGCCCAGGTCTTGCCGCTCGACAGCGAACACAATGCGGTGTTTCAGTGTCTGCCGGGAGGGCA
>JBAXSA010000261.1:0-4492 GCA_037130945.1 Pseudomonadota bacterium
ATCAATCTCATATCTATGACTTTGTGTTTGGAAAAGTATTCCAGGGAGGGAGGGAGATGGCTCCCGCCCTGCTCAACCTCTTCCCGGGTGCCAAACTGCTGGAAGTGGGTGTAGGCACGGGCCTATCCTTGCCGCTGTTGCCCAAGGATATCGATATCACGGGCATTGATCTCTCCCAAAAGATGCTGGACAAGGCCAAGGAACGCGTGGCCGAACTGGGACTTTCTCACGTTGACCTGATCAAAATGGACGCGACCCGGCTGGATTTTCCAGATAACAGCTTTGACCGGGTGTTGGCTGCCTATTTTATTTCGACAGTGCCGGATCCCGTCACCGTGGTCAAGGAGATGCTGCGAGTCACAAAGCCGGGTGGATACATGGTGTTTCTCAACCATTTTCATAGTGACAACCCGATCATACGGGTCGTAGAAAAGGTGATATCGCCACTATGCTACCGGATTGGTTTCAAAACCGACCTGCATCTGCACGACTTGATGGAACAATCCGGTCTCGAAATCGAACGCTTGAGGCCGATTGATTTCATGGGTCACTGGAAGGCGGTCAGGTGCATCAAGCACGCCTAACCTCCTTGGGACAATATCCCCAGGAGGTTTTATCTAGCCCTGGGTACGGGTGTTTTTTCTAGTCTTCGGTCGAACCTGCGGGTATGCTTCCCGGGTGACGGACTGTTTTGGACATGACCTATGGCCCTTTCATCGCTTCGAGCGGTGGAGGGGCTTTTTTTTCCAGATTTTTTTAACTTTCTTTGGGCGGTTTTACTGGAAAACCCGATGGGTTTTGTTTTCGACGGTTCTTGTCCTGATCGCCTGTGTTCCCCCGCTGCTGCGCGACGGCTCTGCGAAAAGCGACCTGGATCCCGATGGCTGGGCCAATTGCTGGCCCGGCTTGAGTGGTTCTGCTCAACCAGTCAACCGGAAGGCCGGATTGGAATTGGAAGGCGAATCCGACAGTCTTTGGGAGCGCATCCGGCATGGGTTTACTTTCCCGCCAGTCCTCCGCCCCGGTGTCATCACCGCCATCGACACGCTGGTGGAACGCCGGCAAACCCTGAACAATGTATTCGAGCAAGCCATCCCTTACCTCTACTTTATCGTCGAGGAAATCGAGAAGCGGGGACTACCCATGGAACTCGTGTTCATTCCGGCCATTGAGAGCGCCTATCAGGGAAGTGCCACAGGCCCGGGTGGCACGGCGGGGATGTGGCAGTTTACCTACGGCACCGGACAAACCCTGGGTCTGCGTAACAATCGCTGGCTAGATGAACGCCGAGATGTTCTGAGTTCCACCGAAGCCGCGCTGGATTACCTCCAAAATCTCGGCGAGCAGTTTCATGGCGATTGGGAACTGGCTGTGGCGGCCTACAACGCCGGCCCTCTGGTCGTGAGAAACGCCATCAATAAAAACCGCCGTCATGGTAAGGCCACCGATTTTTGGTCTTTATCCCTGCCTGGGCATACCCGCCAATACATCCCTCAGATTTATGCCTATGCGGCGGTGGTCTCCGATCCCAAGAGTTTTGATATTAGTTTGGTAGAAATCCCTAATCTGCCCTTATGTGCCACCGTGGAATTTGACCACCCGGTCAGCTTGCACCAAGCTTCCCAAGCGAGCGGCGCATCGATGAATATCCTGAAGAGACTCAATCCGGCCCTCAAACAGGGTCATACCTCGCCAACCGGCCCCCATCGTTTGCTAGTACCCGCAGGACTCGCGTCCGGGCTAGCCAGTGGTCTTAAGGCAGAAGAGCCAACCTTCACCCTCGCTGAATCCACGGAACCTCGTTTAAATCCACCCCAACCCACAGACTCTTCTTCTCCAGCTAAAATACACCTTGTGCAATCCGGCGACAGTCTTTCCAGAATCGCTTCGCGCTATCACGTCAGTGCTGCCGCTATTCGGCGGCTCAATGGTGCCGCCGCCCACCGATTGAGACCTGGTACGGTTCTCAAAATCCCGCCAAAAGGCGAGGCGGCCTCTCTCGATGCCACACGGAAGACCACCTCTTCACGAGCCGAAAAAGGCCAACGGCCTATTGCGTCCTCCAGATCCTCGATGTCCTCAAGATCCTCTTCACACGCCACCCGATCCAAGGCTAAAAAAACCAAGTCGAGATCTGCGAGTTCATCAGCCTCGCCAAACCGGCTCACCAGGCTGCCTAAGTCAGCCAAATCCACTCAATCACACAAGCCAGTGGCAGGATTGCTGCATAAGAAGGCTCCTAAATCGAGTTCCAAGCCGCGCCCAATCACTCGACATTAGTCAGTTTATCGCCAGCCACCGCTGGAATAATGCTTGACTCGCTTGGGATGAGGCTAGAAAATGGCCGGATCTGGCGGTATCCCTTGGATATTGACAGGTAAATCACTTTTTGTCCCCATCGTCTAGAGGCCTAGGACACCGCCCTTTCACGGCGGCGACAGGGGTTCGACTCCCCTTGGGGACGCCACCATGTATCCGGTCTCTCGTGGTCTTCCGTCAAGTCTCTTCACCGGTTTCTGGCCCTCTCGACAAATCCCATGCACGACGGGCCTTCGAACGCGCCGCCCTAGGTTATGACAAAAGCGCTATCTTGCAGCGTGAGGTGGGGCAGCGGCTTTTGGAAAGGCTCGATGGTATCCGTCTGGCTCCTTCCCTGATACTGGATCTGGGTGCCGGTACTGGCCTGGCGGCCTCGGGATTATGGAGCCGCTATCCCAATGCCCAGCAACTGGCCCTGGATTTTGCGCCGGCCATGTTGCGCCAGGCTCGATCGCTTGACCACCCATTGTGGCGGGTGGGTGGCGACATGGAGAGTTTGCCAATCCGCACGAGTTGTGCTGATCTGGTATTTTCCAATCTGGCCTTGCAGTGGATCAACGACATTCCGGGTGCACTCGGAGAGATGATGCGGGTGCTTCGTCCCGGTGGATTACTGTTATTTTCCACCCTGGGACCAGATACCCTTCAAGAGTTGCGGGCCGCATGGGCTGAGGTGGATGGTTCCGCGCATGTCAGTCCCTTCATGGATCTTCATGATTTGGGGGATTTGCTCTTGGCGACGGGTTTTTCCGATCCGGTCACCGATGTCGAGCGATTCACCCTGACCTATCATCAGGTCACCGATTTGATGCGCGATCTCAAAAACATCGGTGCCCATAATGTCCTGCTGGGCCGTCATGCCGGATTGACCGGCAAGGGCCGTCTGACAGCTATGCAGCAGGCCTATGAGAAATTCCGCCAGGCGGATCATCGCCTCCCCGCCACCTATGAGGTGGTCTATGGCCATGCCTGGGCACCTTGGCAGCGGCACTTGCCAGGAGGAGCGGTCGGGGTGTCCCTCGAGAGTCTCCAGCGCAAATTGTAAACTTGTGAATCAGGGATATTTTATTACCGCAACCGATACTGGCTGCGGTAAGACTTTGGTTGCCCTGACTCTGATGCAATTTTTCAAGAATCAGGGCCAACGGGTTTTGGGCATGAAGCCTGTGGCCGCTGGATGCGAGCAAACGCCTGCTGGCCTGAGGAACGACGATGCCCTGAAGTTACACGCCTTGGGCAGTCTGGAGGTGCCCTACGAGTGGGTGAATCCCTTTGCCTTGCCATTACCCATTGCGCCGCACCTAGCCGCTAACAAACTTGGCGTAAAGATTGATTTTGAGACGATTCTCAACCACAAGGATCGGCTTGCCACCCTATCGGATATCCTGATTATAGAGGGGGCGGGTGGATTGTTGGTGCCTTTGAGCGAGGGCCGCACCATGGCGGATCTGGCCATCGCACTTGGTTTTCCCTTGGTCTTGGTGGTAGGGCTTCGTTTAGGCTGTCTGAATCACGCCCTGCTCACCGAAGAAGCCATTCAACGACGTCACATGACGCTGGTCGGCTGGATTGGCAACTCGATGGATCCCGGGTTTTCCCATCGAACCGCCAACCTCGCCACGCTCACAGAGGCTTTAAAAGCCCCCTGTCTTGGCGTACTACCCTGGTTGAATCACCCGGATCCAGAGCATTTGTGGGCTTACCTGAATCTTCCACCCGTCTGAAGATCTCTTCTATCCTTCCCAATACCCCGCACGAGAACTGGCACAAGGGCGCTCAACGCCCCCTGTGCCAGCGCCGGAGCCTTTTTTACTATTTGTAATAACCCACCGCGCATACCTGGTCACCTACCTTGGTGACATAGACGACCTTGGGAACGGGGGTGGTCTCGTTGGGACGTAGCCACATGTAGGGAACTTCCGCAAATTGACCCTCCTTGGCGGCGGCATAAATATCCGCGCCGACCACCTTGCCCACTTTGTCCGTCAGCCCCTTGAGGCTTTTCCCGACCAGCGTGGGATGAGCGCTGAAATTGCCGTCCGGGCCGCCGCAGTAGGGGTAAAGATCACGATCCTTAAATCCACCCTCACCCTTACTAAACATCTCCAGGGCCTTGGTCTTGTCTTTCTGAACTGCAGCCACGGCCTTTTCCAGCATGGCCTTGGCTTCTTGG
>JBAXSA010000262.1:0-4478 GCA_037130945.1 Pseudomonadota bacterium
TGTTTAGCAATCTATCGGCTGCCATGCCATACGTTATAGGTATGGAAACAAACCACAAGCCAAACGATCCACATTATGACATTTTTGTGAGTTGTCAGCATCTTGGGAAGGCTGCTATTTCGCTAGGTGACAAGCAAATTGTTGAGGTTGATTGTGTTGAAAAGGATATCCCTATGGTGATGGCGAGCTTCGTCAGCCGTTTGGGAAATCGACCTGACACCATCAATAACTTCCATGGCTATACACTCGAACTCGGTGTCGGTTCATCAGTAAAGGAAACGCGTCGGAAAGCGTATGAGTGGCTGGAAAAATTCGAAGTACTCGATTCTGAAACGCTTTCATCAATGTTCTGGTATGCTCCTGGCTATGGGATCGCTCTCCCTATTTGGATTCACAAGTACAAGGATAACACGCGCTTCGGAATTCGATGCGGTATCTACAGGACACGCCATCAGGCAATGAAAGCAGTTGGTCAGCTTCCATTAGGTGGAAAGAAGCCTAAGGTTATGGTAACAAAGTTTTCTATTCCAAATATGGCCAAATATTTTCATAGGCCCCCATCGTAAATTCGGGCCTTGGTCGCCGTTTCGTCAGATCCCCTATGATTATGCTGGTTTATCGGTGGCTGGCCGACCACCAGTGGCAATGCTAACGTGGACACAATGTAGGTATTATATTGATTTTGTTGACTTATCGTGCCTTATGTCCGCGTTTGAAGCCCCATCCATCCGGTTTTTCCAAGCTCGCCTAGTCATGGTCTGACTCACCACCCTGACAAAATAACGCTCAAGGCCTAAATTCGTAAACGTGAAGTCACTCAGGGTCATCGTCTCTTGGCAAGAAGAAAGGTGGCCACTGTCAGTTCCAGATAACCACGGCCGGCGGCCAGTTGCAGGTAACCTAATCGTGCATTTTTTGGCGTCGCGACTCTGGATCCAGCCGGAACCCTGTGTCTCCAATTGCGAACCGAAGAGCCAGGACGCCCCGTGGCGGAGGGATACTTCTGTTATAAAAGATCGGATCCGCAGTATCAGAACATCTAAGGATCACGTGGGATCAATCCAAGTGGGCGAGCAAAAAGTGATTGAGACGTTTGCTGCGGGCCTAAGCCAATGACCTTGATGGATAGATAAGATGGGGCGAATCAAACCGCATCTACGGAACAAATTGTCGCTTGCCTCGCTCATTCCTTTCCTGTTCTCCGGTTGTGTGGTGGGATGCACTCCCCACATATCCCCTTCCGCATCCCTGTTGCCGCTTACCCTGTGGGCCTGGGAGCGTCCCGAACGGCTAAGATTTCTTGATTCTCAACATGTGGCGGTGGCCTTTCTGGCTGGTACTATAATTGTGCAGAAAGAGGGTGATATTAAAGTACAGCCCCGCCTTCAACCTTTGGAGCTGCCACCGGGAATTCGCCTCACGGCGGTGATTCGCATCGACGCTGGCTGGATACAGTCCCCGAGGTTCGAACCGATCTCTCGGATGGTGACGGCCATACAGCGTCTCGCCGATTGGCCAGAAGTGACGGCGGTTCAGATCGATTTTGATGCAACCCGATCCCAGCGGTCTTTTTACCGGGAATTACTGGTGAGAGTGCGACGGAACCTGCCTGAAACCTGGGGACTTTCCATCACTGCCCTGGTTTCCTGGTGTTTGCAGGATCGCTGGTTGGCAGGTCTGCCGGTGGATTTCGCCGTACCCATGTTCTTCCGAATGGGGGCTGGATCTGCCGAGATGCGGCGGGTGATGGCGAGGGAGAAAGAATTTCTCGAACCTCTGTGTCGGATGACTGTGGGGGTGATGGACGATGAACCCTGGCCGGTTCTGAGGCGTCCCCGGCCTGTTTTTGCCTTTCGAGTGCGGCCCTGGGATGCCACCGCAGTGCAACATCTACAAGAGGAGATCGGCCGATGGTCAAACGTCTTGCCCTGAATTTGTTGATTGGGCTGCTAGCCTTTCTGTCCAACGCAAGCATTGCCTGCGCACCGCCCTCGCCGTATCCGGTATTTGTCTATGGACGCCACCCGGATCTCCCACTCGAACCTTATGTTGCTGGTCGCCTGGATGTGGTGCAACCGACCTTTGCCCGACTCTATTTGCTGATTGCCTACCGTTACTGGATCAACCAGCCTCTGGATCCCGAAGAACAGCTAGGGGCCGTGGCGACTTGGCGGCAGAGGGTCGGCCTGGATCAGCCTGGCTTGGATTCCGTTCGAGGTTGGCTGAATGCCCACCGACAGGTCGAGGGCACTGGGAAAGATCCATCCATCGAACCATTTCGTCGGACGACCACAGAAGGTTATTACTGGTACCTGAATTGTTTGCCCGATGCCTTCACAACTGCTACGGCAACCCTGACCCAGCGGATTGCCGAGTACGGTGCCAGGGATCCCTGGGTCAAGGAATGGTTAGCCGGTCAGGATCGGGTTTTCGCTGGCTGCGATGGGAAGGGAGAATTGCCGCCTTTGCTGGGCGAGGAAGCCCCTGTCTGGCTGAAGACGGATCGGGTTTATCAGCGTGCGGCGGCACTCTTCTACGACCATCAGTACGATGAGGCCGAGGAGGCCTTCAGCGACATCGCGAAGGACGCTGCTTCCCCCTGGGCTGTTATGGCTCGCTATCTCGTGGCACGGGTACGTCTCCAGGCCAATGATCACGAAGGGGCGGGTGAGTTGCTGCGTGATATCCTAAAGGAACCGGCGTTGAAAACAATACATACGGCTGCTCAACGCCTGTTGGGACGGGTCGCTTATCTCAGCGAATCGAATCGGGTCTTGCGTTCTCAATTAGCCGGACAGATTTTGTCCGGGTCAACCGGCATGATCTTTCGCCAATTAGCCGGGGATTACCTCCGGATACTGGACGATTTCGATTCGCAAGATGCGCACAACTATCCACCTTCACCCTTGGATCCTCTCACAGACTGGATGAAGGTCTTTGGCTTTAAGCTCGGCGAGGCCGCCTTTGAGGTAACCCTGCGACAGTGGCAAGCCAACCCATCCTTACCCTGGCTGTTGGCGGCCCTGACCCATTTGCCACTGGGCCATGCCCAGGCCCCGGTGATTCTGGAAGCAGCGGCCCGGATCAGCCCCGATTCGCCAGCCTTTGTCACGTCCCTTTACTACCGCCTGCGCTACCTGTTGATGTCCCACCGGATCGAAGAGGCGCGGGAACTGCTTGGGGCAATCCCGACGGATGATCGTCTCGGTCCCTCGGCACGCAATCTATTTGCCATCATCCGCATGGCTCTGGCTCAAAATATCGATCAGATTGCAGCGCTGATTGCCCGCCCCATCTTGGCGGTCATCCCGGATTCTGACAGTAGTCAGGAGCCGAATCGGGCGGATTGGTGCAGGATGGCGGGACTGCCAGTGCCACCAGAGGTGACAGCCACCGTTCCCGAATCGGCCAAAGCACTGGACTTAAACCGCCCACCGCCTCGTTTTGACAATTATACTGTGGCGTTACTCAACAATCTCCTGCCGCTGGTGATGCTGGATCGCCTCACCGAGGCGGCCTCCCTGTCGTCTTCCTTGCGGGTGGAACTACGTCGCACGGTATGGGTGCGGGCCGCATTATTGGGTGAAAAGGCCATCGGCCATCGGCAATCCAAGGTACTACAACAGGATCAACCCGAAATGGCCCAAGGTTTGGCCTACTATTTGGCAGCCAAGGACGACAAGGAACGGAGTTTTGCCGCGATATCTCTGATCCTGCGCCTGCCAGGGTTAAGCCCGTATTTGGATCCCGGGCTTGGCCGTGGTTTCGTCGACCTATTTCAGGATCACACACCCGTTGCCTTGGGACAGATCGATAGATTTCGGGACAACTGGTGGTGCCAAGGGGGAATGGCACTGCAGCAACGACACCTTCGCAACTGGGAGGAATTCACCGAATTTCCTTCCGGGATGACTGCCAGCTTCCTGAGCGAGCAAGAACAGGCCATGGCAAAACAGGAATCCGCAAAGCTGGATGCGCTCGGCACGGCCCCCAACTATCTGGTCAAGCAGGTCATCCAGCGGTTTAGTGATCACCCCAAGGATCCCAGACTGGCCGAAACACTGCACTTGGCAGTACGCGCCACCCGTTATGGCTGTACCGACGATGCCACCAGTCTGCTCTCCAAGAAGGCTTTCCAACTGTTGCACAAGCAGTTTCCCAAGAGCGAGTGGACCGAAAAGACACCTTATCGGTTCTGACAGGGCCCACTCAATGAGAACGATCCCGATAATTCTCCAATCCCAGATCTGTCTTCAAGGCATCGCCGACATCGCAATACTTTTGCCTTGATTGAGAGACTTTTGTCCTCTTGAAATAATAGAGCGGACGTCCTATTTCGCCCTCGACGTTATGGCGTAGCTCGTAGAATGAGAAGGTTACCCGGTTTTCATCCACATAACTTTCTCCCATGTCTCTATCAGCGACCAATACAGAACGGAACGATTTTTGCTTCACGTCGTAGCCACTAAAATTCTGAT
>JBAXSA010000263.1:0-4458 GCA_037130945.1 Pseudomonadota bacterium
GTGGCCGACACCCTGGCCGCCACCTGTGAAGCGCTGGAAGCGGGGGCTGCCTGGGGGGATCTGGTGCTGGGCTCTGGCGGGGTGTCGGTGGGCGAGGAGGATCACGTCAAACCCGCCCTGGAACGAATCGGTGAATTGAAACTCTGGAAGATCGCCATCCGCCCCGGCAAACCCCTGGCTTATGGCCGCCTGCATGGCGTGCCATTTTTGGGCATGCCGGGCAACCCGGTGTCGCTTTTCGTGACCTTTTGCCTGATCGTGCGCCCCTTCATCCTGCGCCAGCAGGGCATCACGGGATCGGTGGTGCCCAGGGGATATTCGCTGATCGCTGATTTTGACTGGCCCCGGCCAGATACACGCCGGGAATTTGTGCGGGCGCGGCAAGTGCGGGGGGATGACGGCGTGGAACGCGCGCTGATTCACCCCAGCCGCTCCTCGGCGGTGCTGAGTTCGGTGGCCTGGGCCGATGGTCTTATCGACATCGCCCCCGGGCAAACCCTGCACCGGGGGGATCCGGTGCGATTTCTGCCAATCGAGGGACTGCTCGGATGATCCATGTGCGTTACTTTGCGCGTTTGCGCGAACAGCTGGGCTGCGAGGCGGAGACACTCAGCGGCGGGTTTGCCACGGTGTCCGAGGTCATCGAACATCTGTGCGCCCGTGGCGAACCCTGGACAGCCCTGGCCAAGGATCCCACGCTGCTGATGGCCATCAACCAGGAGTTGGCCCGGCCCACGGACGTTTTGCGGGAAGGCGACGAACTGGCCTTTTTTCCGCCGGTGACCGGCGGGTGAAGGCCAAGAATGGCACACTGAGCCCATGGCACTCTCCGATTACCTAAACACCCTGGGACAGGATCTATTGCGCCGCCATGGCCAACGGATCCACAAGGTGGCGGTCAATGCCGGGATGACCTGCCCCAACCGTGACGGTAGCAAGGGGCGGGGGGGCTGTACCTTTTGCAATAACGTCTCCTTCAGCCCCCACGCCCGCCGCGAGCCCAGCCTGGCGGAGCAGATCGAAGCGGGGCGTCGGGTGATCCGGTGCCGCACCCGAGCCCAGCGCTACCTGGTTTATTTTCAGGCCTACACCAATACCTATGCCGATGTAGCCCACCTCGCCGCCCTCTATGACCAGGCACTGGCGGAACCCGATGTGGTGGGGCTTTCGGTGGGTACCCGCCCGGACTGCGTGCCGGATCCGGTACTCGACCTGCTGGCCGGCTACCAGGCCCAGGGCCAGGAGGTGTGGCTGGAGCTGGGACTGCAATCGGCCTTCGACGACACCCTGGCACGGGTCAACCGGGGACATGGTTTTTCCGAGTACCGTCAGGCCGTGCGGGCGGCTCAACTTCGCGGCATCAAGGTCTGCGCCCATCTGATCGTGGGTCTCCCCGGCGAGGGACGCGAGCACGCCCGGGTCAGCCTGGCGCGAGTGCTGGAGCTGGGGGTCAGCGGTCTCAAACTGCACCCCCTGCATGTGGTCAAGGGCACCCAACTGGCCAACCAGTGGCGGCAGGGCGGCTACGATCCCCTGACCTTCGACGACTACCTCGCCACCGCCGCCGACCTGATCGAACGCACCCCACCAGAGGTGGTATTTCACCGCGTGACCGGCACCGCCTCTCCGGACATCCTGTTAGCCCCCGCCTGGTGTACCAAGAAATGGGCGGTGCTGAATGGCATCGAAGCGGAACTGCGCCGTCGCGGTAGCCGCCAGGGAGCCCGCGATTGATCCAGGGAAAGTCGCGCCCGGCCTGGATCGTGCGATGATGGCCAATCTCAATTCCAATTCCAACCCCAATCCCAATCCCCAACCTAAGGTGAAAAATCCACGATGGAACTGGTCTGCCCCGCCGGTAATCTCCCCGCCCTGAAGGCCGCCGTGGACAACGGCGCGGATGCGGTCTACCTCGGCTTTCGCGACGAGACCAACGCCCGTCACTTCGCCGGCCTTAATTTCACGCCAGATCGGATCCGTCAGGGGATCGACTACGCCCGCCAGCGCCGGATCAAAGTCTTTCTGGCTCTCAATACCTATCCCCAACCCCAGGGCTGGACGCGCTGGCAGGAAGCGGTGGATCAGGCTGCGGCGTTACGGGTCGATGCCCTCATCGCAGCAGATTTGGGGGTACTCGACTATGCCGCAGAACGCCACCCGGATCTCCCTCTCCACCTCTCGGTGCAGGGCTCCGCCACCAACTACGAAGCGTTGCGGTTCTACCACGAACGGTTCGGGATCCGCCGCGCTGTGCTGCCGCGGGTACTGTCGCTGACCCAGGTGGAATCTCTGATCGGCCAGAGCCCGGTGCCGGTGGAGGTGTTCGGTTTCGGTAGCCTGTGCGTGATGGTGGAGGGACGCTGCATCCTTTCCTCCTATGCCACTGGACGCTCCCCGAATACCTACGGTGCTTGCTCCCCCGCCAGCCATGTGGAATGGCGCGAAACCTCGCGAGGGCTGGAAACACGGCTCGGTGGGGTACTCATCGAACGCTACGGTGCGGGGCAAAACGCCGGCTATCCCACCCTCTGCAAGGGGAGTTTTCAGGTGGGCGAGCAGACCTATCACGCCCTGGAAGAGCCCACCAGTCTTAATACTCTGGAGCTACTTCCCGCTCTCCAGCGGGCCGGCGTGGCGGCGATCAAAATCGAAGGACGCCAGCGTAGCCCGGTTTATGTGGAACAGGTGACCCGTGTCTGGCGCGCCGCCCTTGACGCCTGTGCCCGCGATCCCGAGCGGTTCCATCCCCAAGCGGCCTGGATGGCGGTACTCGACAAGGTTTCGGAAGGTACCCGGACTACCCTCGGTGCCTATGATCGTCCCTGGCAGTGAGGATCGATGAGATGACACCCCGTCTTTCCCTCGGCCCCATCCTCTACTATTGGCCCCGGAATCAGGTACTCGATTTTTACGCCCAAATGGCGGAGTCACCGGTAGCACTCGTCTATCTGGGAGAAACGGTTTGCGCCAAGCGCCACCAGATGCGCACCGATGACTGGCTGCACCTGGCGGAACAGCTCGCCGCTGCGGGTAAGGAAGTCGTGCTGTCCACCCTGGCGCTGGTGGAGGCGGAATCGGATCTGAAGCGGCTGCGGCGTCTGTGCGGCAATGGGCGATTCTGGGTCGAGGCCAACGACATGGCGGCGGTACGCCTCTGCCAGGGTCAGCCCTTTGTCGCCGGGCCCGGCATCAACCTCTACAACGGGCGGGCTCTGGCCCTGCTGGCCCGCGAGGGGTTGAGACGCTGGGTATTGCCCCTGGAATTGAGCCACCAAACCCTGGCCGAGATGCAGGCACTGCGTCCCGCCGGGGTGGAGACCGAGGTCTTTGCCTATGGCCGGCTGCCGCTAGCCTATTCCGCCCGCTGTTTTACCGCCCGTGCCTACAACCTGCCCAAGGACGACTGCCAATACCGCTGTCTCGACACCCCGGACGGGATGACCCTCACCACCCAGGACGATACCCGTTTTCTGGCCCTCAACGGCATCCAGACCCAGTCCGCCCACACCTTCAGCCTGCTGGGGGAGCTGAAAAGACTGCGGGCGCTGGCGGTGGATGTAATCCGCATCAGCCCCCAGGGGAGCCACACCGGGCAGGTGATCGGTCTATTCGACGACTGCCTGCGAGGTGGTCTGGACCCTGCGGAGGGTGCGGCCCGACTGAAAAAACTCATGCCGGTGGGACCCTGTGACGGCTATTGGCACGGCGACGCCGGGATGACGTGGCGTGCCGCCGTGGCGCGTC
This sequence comes from Pseudomonadota bacterium, assembly GCA_037130945.1. Taxonomy (GTDB): domain Bacteria; phylum Pseudomonadota; class Gammaproteobacteria; order Chromatiales; family Chromatiaceae; genus JBAXSA01. Next base: position 3,745 of record JBAXSA010000263.1, read on the forward strand.
TGGCGTGACGGACGTTCAGGCCGTCAGATGCTCGATCAACGAGGCGGTGCCCCTCAGCAACCCGAGTAGCGGCCCTAGGCGTGGTTCCAGTTCCAGCCCATCCAGAAAGTTTTTGGTGTAGAGCCCCAGTTCAGTATTTCCCCCCAGCCTCAGGCGGCGGTTGAAGAAGAGGGTGTCGGGATCCTCGCGGCGGGTGGCGAGGAGCAGGAAGTCGTAGAGGGTTCCCTCGATGCTCAGATCTTCGGTGTCGCCTGCTGCGGCACGCAGACGTCCCTTGGTGAGGGTCAGGCGGTAGAGCAGTCCGGCGTCCTGTATCCGGATCAGTAACACCCGTTCCGCCAGGAAATCCAGCGCCCCTTCGGCCAGTTCTGGTGCGAACAGACGATTCAAACCCTCCGCCAGCACCCAACTGTTCAGTTGGGTGGGAACCAATCCTAGCGGTAAAGCCAGCAGGCGAGGCAGGCGAGGAACAGGGGATAATGTTCCGGAAGTATGGGTCATCAAAAACTCCTGAAACCCCGCCATTCATGGCGGGGATATTGAATAATAATATCCATCCAAAAACCGCCAAGGCGGGGTATCCCTTGAGGAAACCGTGAAAAACTTGGAATTTGATGCGTCCTCAACCTGAAGATCCGGCCGCCAAATCACCCCAAAGAGCCTGGATCACCGCCAGGGCCGCGAGCGGGGCGGTTTCGGTACGCAATACGCGAG
>JBAXSA010000264.1:0-4451 GCA_037130945.1 Pseudomonadota bacterium
ACCGTGACGCGCACCCCCGAATCCCTGAGATTGTTGGCATGGGCATGGCCCTGGGAGCCGTAACCGATGATGGCAACCTGCTTGCCGCGAATCAGCGAGAGATCGCCGTCTTTATCGTAAAACACATTGAGGGTCATAATAAAATCCAATCCTGAAAAAACACTCTGGAAATAGCGGGAAATAGCGGGAAATAGCCAATTATCTTACAGCGTCAAGCCCTTGGCACCACGGGCAATACCGGAAGGCCCGGTGCGCACCAGCTCGACTAGCATATCTTTCGGTAGGGCACGCAAAAAGGCATCGAGTTTACTGGCCGCGCCGGTCAATTCGATGACATAGCTCACGTCCGAGACGTCGATGATCTTGGCGCGAAAAATATCGGCCAGCCGCTTCATCTCCTCGCGCCAAGGGCCTTCCGCATGAACCTTGGCCAGCAGCAACTCCCGCTCCAGATGGGGGCCTTCGGAGAGATCCTGGAGCTTGACGACATCGATGAGTTTATTTAGCTGCTTGATGATCTGCTCGATGATCTCCTCGCTCCCGGTCGTCACCAGGGTCATGCGAGACAGCGTCGGGTCTTCGGTCGGTGCCACGGTGAGGGATTCGATGTTGTAGCCACGGGCCGAAAACAGCCCCGCGACACGCGACAGGGCACCGGCCTCGTTTTCCAATAACAGGGAAATGATATGCCGCATCACAGCAACTCCTGATCGGGGGGCAAATGCATCTCATGATGCCCCTTCCCCATGGCGATCATGGGATAGACATTTTCGGCAGGATCGGTCAGGACATTCATGAACACCAGCCGATCCTTCTGGGCCAATCCCTCGCGCATCGCGCCCTCCAGATCTTCCTGCCGCTCGATGTTCATCCCGACATGGCCAAAACTTTCGGCCAGTTTGACAAAATCCGGCAAGGCATCAACATAGGAGTGACTGTAGCGGTGTTCATAGAAAAACTCCTGCCACTGGCGCACCATGCCGAGATAGCCATTGTTGAGCAGCAGAATCTTGAGGGGCAGGTTGTACTGTTTGCAGGTAGCCAGTTCCTGGATGCACATGAGAATGCTGCCTTCGCCGGTGACGCAGGCCACTGTGGCATCGGGATGGGCCATCTGCACGCCAACCGCAGCCGGCAGCCCAAAACCCATGGTGCCGAGCCCGCCCGAGTTGATCCAGCGCCGCGGCTTGTCGAACTTGAAGAACTGGGCCGCCCACATCTGGTGCTGGCCGACATCCGAGGTCAGGAACAAATCCCCGCCGCTCAACCGGTACAGGGTTTCCACCGCCGCCTGGGGTTTGATGCGCAGGCTTGAATGATCGTAACGCAGACAGTCGGCCGACCGCCATTCATTGATACGTTTCCACCAGATGGCAATCGCCGCATCGTCCGGGCGGCGATGATCCTCTTTGACGAGTTTGAGCATCTCGCGCAGCACCGCCTTGACGGGGCCGACAATCGGGATGTCGACCCGAACCGTCTTGGAAATCGAGGAGGGATCCACGTCGATATGAATAATCTTGGCCTGGGGACAAAAATGGGCAATTTTGCCGGTAACCCGGTCATCAAAACGCGCGCCCACTGCCAGCAACACGTCGCACTCGTGCATCGCCATGTTGGCTTCATAGTTGCCGTGCATGCCGAGCATACCGAGAAACTGCGGGTGGGTGGCCGGATAACCCCCCAGCCCCATGAGGGTATGGGTGATGGGAAAGCCGCAATACTGAACAAACTCGGTCAGACCCTTCGAGGCCTCGCCAATGATCACCCCGCCCCCCGCATAGACCATCGGCTGCTGGGCCCCAAGCAACAGGTCGAGCGCCTTGCGGATCTGCCCCATGTGGCCTTTCTGAACCGGGCTGTAGGATCGCAGCTTGATACGCTCCGGGTATTCAAACGGGATCTTGATATTGGGGTCGGTCACGTCCTTGGGCACATCCACCACCACTGGCCCGGGACGGCCCGTACTGGCAATATAAAAGGCCTTTTTGAGGGTGATGGCGAGTTCACCGACGTTCTTGACCAGAAAATTGTGCTTGACGCAGGGCCGGGTGATGCCGACGGTATCCACCTCCTGAAAGGCATCCGATCCGATCACCGGAGTCGGCACCTGGCCGGTGATGACCACCAGGGGGATGGAATCCATGTAGGCCGTGGCAATACCCGTCACGGCATTGGTGGCACCCGGACCGGAGGTCACCAGGGCCACGCCGGTTTGGCCCGTGGATCGGGCATAGCCATCGGCGGCGTGTACGGCACCTTGTTCGTGACGCACCAGGATGTGCTGGATAGTGTCCTGTTTGAAGAGGGCATCGTAGATATGCAGCACCGCCCCGCCGGGGTAGCCAAACACATGCTTGACGCCCTCCTCCTTGAGACACTGGATCAGAATTTCAGCTCCACTCAATTCCACAACCCGCCCTCCAAGGCCCGATTGTCCAGACAACCGCAGCCAACAGACCATACCCTTAAAATCCGCTATTCTACCCAACTGGTTCCAGGTTACCAGAATCCATAACTCGCGCTGCACCCTTTATTTCGTCCGGCAATGACCACACACGGGGGCAACAGCGCCTGCCGTTTCAATCTTCAAGAGGAATCCACGATGGCCTATTCGGTGGTGTTGGAACCTTCGGGTCTCCGTTTCGAGGTGGCGGCGGATGACATTCTGTTGGACGCCGCCCTGCGTCAGGAGATGCCTTTGCCGTTTGGATGCCGGGGCGGCCATTGCGGTGCCTGTGCCCTAAAGCTCGAAGGCGGTACGGTCACTTACCCGCAGGATAAAATCCTGGAAGGATTGCATGGCCAACCGGAAGGGCGTGTCCTGATGTGCCAGGCCCGAGCGGCCTCGGATATCCGCATTCTGGTGGATCTCCCTCCCCTGGCACCTCACCTGACCCCCAGAATCTATCCTTGCAAGGTGGCCAAGATCGAACATCTGACCGCCGATGTCCTCCGCCTCTTCCTCAAGCTGCCCGAGACCGATGTCCTGCAGTGGCGGCCTGGCCAATACCTGGATTTTCTGCTTGGAGATGGGCACCGGCGGGCCTTTTCAATCGCCAATGCCAGGATCGGCAAGGATCTCATCGAGTTACATATCCGCCGGGTTCCCGGGGGCCGGTTCACCCAATACCTGTTCGAGGAACTCAAGGAACGGGATCTGCTCCGCATCGAAGCCCCGCTCGGCGGTTATTTCCTCAGAATCGATGCCGGCCGACCCATCCTCATGATGGCCGGCGGCACCGGCATCGCCCCCTTCAAGGCCATGCTGGAATATGCCCTCGACCTGGGTCTCCAACAGCCCATCCATCTCTATTGGGGGGTGCGCCATCAGGACGACCTTTATTTGCTGGATCATCTGAACCATTGGGCTGAGGGATATGTGGGTTTTCGGGCCACGCCGGTTCTCTCAGAACCGGGGCCAGGCTGGCAGGGGCGATCTGGCTGGGTTCACACGGCCCTGCTGGCAGACTACCCGGATCTCGGCGGATTCGATCTCTACATGAGTGGCCCGCCCGCGATGATTCAGGCGGCCCGGGGTGATTGCCTGGCGCATGGCCTGCCCGAAAATCGGCTCTTTTTGGACGCCTTTGAGTTTGCCAAGGATAGCCAGACGGCGGTTGCAAAAAATCTTCAGTTTCGAAAATGATGCAGGACGCCATGCTCAAAGTGATGGATCTGCGGGTGGCCTACGGGGGCATCCAGGCCGTCAAGGGCGTGACCTTTCACGTCAACCGGGGAGAGATGGTGGCCTTGATTGGTGCCAATGGTGCCGGCAAGAGCACCATCCTCAAGGCCATTGCCCGTATGCTCCCGGCTGCGGGTGGGGTGATTGATTGCGACCACTGCTGTCTGACCCATTTGCCCCCACATGCCGTGATCCGTCAAGGTGTGGCACTGGTGCCCGAGGGCCGGGGGGTGTTCTCCCGCCTTACGGTGGCCGAGAATCTGGCCTTGGGTGCCTATAGCCGAACCGACCGGGCTGCGATTGAAGCGGATCTGCTAGAGGTTTTCGAGCGCCTGCCAAGGCTGGCCGAACGTCGTCAGCAATTGGCCGGTACCCTGTCGGGCGGCGAGCAACAGATGTTGGCCATCGGTCGCGCCCTGATGAGCCGTCCCAAGGTCTTGTTGCTCGACGAACCCTCGATGGGCCTGGCACCCCGGATGGTCGAGACGGTTTTTAACCTGATCACCGCCGTGGCCCGCCAGGGGGTGACGATTTTGCTGGTCGAACAAAACGCCCAACTGGCGCTGACCCTGAGTCACAGAGCCTATGTGATGGAAAGTGGCCGGATCACCCATACTGGCGGTGCCGCCGCGCTGCTGGCCGACCCTCGGGTGCGGGAGGCCTATTTGGGCGAGTAATGCGTCAATTTGGCGTACAATTCCTGCCACCTTTTGGCATCCTTCATTTTCCAGTTTACACTTTTGGCGAGGAGGGGCCCGTTCGT
>JBAXSA010000265.1:0-4446 GCA_037130945.1 Pseudomonadota bacterium
GCACATCCCCCATGCCCAGGATCCGGGAGGCCAGCCGATCCGGATAAAAAGGTTCAAGGGCAGCGGTTTTTTCTCCCACCCCCAAAAACTTGATGGGTTTACCGGTGATCTGGCGAATCGACAAGGCCGCACCACCTCGGGCGTCGCCATCGGCTTTGGTGAGGATCACGCCCGTCAGGGGCAATGCGCTATCGAAGGCCCGGGCGGTGTTGGCGGCGTCCTGTCCGGTCATGCTATCCACCACGAACAGGGTCTCGATGGGCGAGAGTATTCCATGGAGACGCTGAATCTCCGCCATCATCCCGGCATCGATGTGCAGACGCCCCGCAGTATCGACAATCAGCACGTCCTTGTACTGGCGCTTGGCATGGTGCAGGGCCGCTGCGGCAATCGCCTCGGGGGTCTGGCTGGGATCGCTGGAAAAAAAATCGGCCCCGATTTCGGCCGCCAGGGTTCGCAACTGGTGAATAGCCGCAGGCCGGTAAACGTCACAACTGGCCACCACTACCGATTTACGCTGGCGCTCCATGAGAAACCTCGCCAGCTTGGCAACGCTGGTGGTTTTGCCAGAGCCTTGCAGACCGGCCATCAGGATGACGGCGGGTGGCTGGGTTGCCAGGTTCAAGGACTCGTTCGCCGACCCCATGATCTGAACCAGCTCATCGTGGACGATCTTGATCAGGGCCTGCCCTGGGGTGAGGCTGTGCAGCACTTCCTCCCCGATGGCCTTGACGCGCACCCGCTCGATGATCTCCCGCACCACCGGCAAGGCGACATCCGCTTCCAGGAGCGCCATGCGCACCTCGCGCAGGCTATCCTTGATATTCTCCTCGGTCAGCCGGCCCTGGCCTCGCAGTTGCTTTAAGAGACGAGTGAAGCGATCCTGAAGATTTTCGAACATAATCGGGCGATTCCTAATTTTAGGAGCGGACAACAGTGCAAGGCCACAACAGTTATTTTAGAATGACTTTTCGCGGCGCGGAGCGGATTGCAAATGAGTTCACACTCAAGCCCAGCCTGTTGTGGCCGCTAAAATTCAGTGGTGCGTTCTTCATCCGTGGAGGTTAACATGAACATGGATAGCAGTATTCAACCGATTTCTGGTGCCACTGCGTCGCTAACCGCGTCGCAAGTCAGCATTGCCATGCTGAAAAAAGCCAACGACCAAGCCAAGCAAGAAGGCCAGTCCATGGTTCAGATGCTTCAAGAGGCACCCAACTCTTCCCCCAAGCCTTATGGCAGTCTGGGTCACCGTCTCGACGTGCAGGCGTAACCACAGCCGGAACCTCTGTTGTCAAACAGAGGTTCCGGTGATTGCCCTTCACCCAGCCTAAAAATCCCCGGCCGGATGATTCCGGAGCGGGGGGTTATTTTTTGCTCATCAGATCTTCGTATTTGCGCTGAAGTTGGTCGGGCGACTCCACGCGATCCGTGTCTTTGATGATGCAGTCCACGGGACAGACCTCCACACATTGCGAAACATCATAATGTCCGACGCATTCCGTGCAGAGCGAGGGATCGATGATATAGATCTCGTCGCCTTGCGAAATGGCTCCATTGGGACATTCCGGCTCGCATACATCGCAATTGATGCATTCGTCAGTAATTATCAGTGCCATATCTGGTTGCTCCTATGGATCAGGGTGGGAAATGTGGCAGGCGGTGCGTGACTGGGGCTGTTGCGTCCGGCGCACGTTCAGCGCGGTCAAGACCACCGGGTGAACAAACTCCGAGATATTGCCGCCCAGCAGCGCAATTTCCCGGACGAGACTCGAAGAAAGATAAAAAAACCGCTCACCCGTTGTTAAAAACAGGGTTTCCGCTTCGGGCACGAGGCGACGGTTTATGCCCGCCAGTTGAAATTCGTATTCAAAATCGGACACAGCGCGTAATCCCCTGAGAATCACCGTTCCCCCCTGCCTGCGGACGTAATCGGCCAACAACCCGGCAAATGGCTCTACGGTCACGTTGGCCAGATCCTGCAAGGCGATACGAGCCAAATTGACCCGGGTTTCCAAATCAAACAAGGGCTGTTTGCTGCTACTGGCCGCCACGGCCACCACCACCCGCCGGAATAAACGAGCGGCCCGGCCCACCAAATCGGTGTGGCCATTCGTAATGGGGTCAAAGGTGCCGGGATAGATGGCAAGGGTCATGGCAAGATAAACAGAGGTAAATTCCAAAGGTCAGAATATAGGGATGGTAGCAGATTTGCCACCACCAAAAATCAGGCATCCTTCAAAAAAGCCCGAAAGTAGTTGACACCTCGTTGGGCAAGGGATTGGGCGGCACCTTCACCATCCGCACCGCGTTGTTGTTGGTTTGCAGTATCTCCACAAGATGGCCATGGAGCCGCAGGCTGGTGCCGGGTTCCGGGATGGTTTCCAGATATTCCAGGATCAGTCCATTGAGGGTCTTGGGGCCATTGGTGGGCAGGTGCCAGTTGAGCTGGCGGTTCAGTTCCCTCACCGCCGTGCTGCCATCGATGATCAGGCTGCCATCCTCCTGTACCAGGACATCCGGTATCTGATCCCAAGGATCCGTGGTGATCTCGCCCACAATTTCCTCAAGCAGATCGAACAGGGTCACCAGTCCGACCAGATCCCCATATTCGTCCACCACCAGCCCCATGCGCCGGCGCTCGCGCTGAAAATTGAGGAGTTGGACATGCAGGGGCGTACCTGCGGGGATAAAATAGGCGGGCCGGCACAGGGTTCTCAGTGCCTCGATGGTGATATCGCCGTCTTCCAGTAACCGGTGCATGGCGGTGCGGGCATGCAGGACGCCGACAATGGTATCCAGACTGCCGTCATAGACCAGCAGGCGGGTATAGGGACTGTGACGCAACTGACTGAGGATCTCGGGCAAGGGATTTTGCAGGTCGATGGCCTGGATTTCATTGCGTGGCACCATAATGTCGTCCACCACGCTTTTTTCCATGTCGAGAATCGCCAGCAGCATCTCCTGGTGGCGCTTGGGAATCATGGCTCCGGCCTCGCGCACCACGGTGCGCAGTTCCTCTTGGTTAAGGGTATTTTGAGAATGGCCGGTGACTAACACCCCCAGTGCCCCGAGCAGCCGGTTGACCACCTGATTGACCACCCACACCAGCGGATAGAGCAGCGGCAGCAAAAACCGGTAAACCCGTGCCGACGCAAAGGCCACTCGCTCCGGGTAGAGTACCGCCAGCGTTTTGGGTGCCACCTCCGAAACAATCAGGGTCACCACGGTCAGCACGCCCGTGGTGATGGCGATGCTACCCTCGCCCCATAGCCGCAAGGCAATCAGGGTGGCGAGCGAGGACGCAGCAATATTGAAGAAGGTGTTGCCGAGTAAAATCAGGCCAATCAGGCGGTCGGTGCGCTTGAGCAGAGCCTCGACCTCGCGGGCCCGGGGGTGACCGCGTTCTGCGAGATGACGCAGACGATACCGATTGAGGGTCATCAACCCGGTTTCGGAAGCGGAGAAGAACCCCGAGAGTACCAGGAGAACAACCAACAGGGCCAGCAGCAGTCCGATATCGTGATCCACAGGCATTCATCAGCAAAAATTTAAGGATAAACAGTATGCCGGTTTTCCCCGGCTAGGCGCTAATCTTTCAACATCCCCATGAAAAAACCTGTCGCTATTCTGGGGGGCTGGATCAGGCCCTTTCGAATGGAAAGGCCAAAACCTGATCGATGTGTTCGAGGCCCAACTGCCACATCAACCAGCGATCCAGACCGAGCGCCACCCCGGCACAATCCGGCAGACCCGCATCGATGGCTTGCAAGAAGCGTTCGTCGGGAGGCACTGGGTGCTTGCCAAGCGCTGCCCTTTGATCCGAGTCGGCCGCAAAGCGCCGCCGCTGTTCGGCCGCATCGTTCAACTCATGAAAACCATTCGCCAGTTCCATGCCATCGAGATAGACCTCAAACCGCGAGGCCAGGGGCGGCGTGCCGGGCCGGACACGCGCCAAGGCCGCTTGACTGGCGGGATAGTCATACACCATCACCACCCCCTGACCCTTCAATCGGGGCTCAATCTGGTGGGTCAACAGATAGTCCAGCCAGGCCGTGCGCCCGTCGAGAAGCGGCGGCTGCGAGGCCGGGAATTCCTGGGCGCAAAAGGCTGCGGGATCGTCACGGTGGGGATCAAAACCCAGGGTTTCGAGGAATAACCCGGCGTAGCTCAAGCGTCTGACCGGGAGTGATGAACCGCAGGCCGCGTCGAGCAGTGCCGCGACCTCGTCCATCAATCGCGTCAGATCAAAACCGGGACGATACCACTCCAGCAGGGAAAACTCGGGATGGTGGCGCGATCCCCGTTCGCCATCCCGGAACACCTTGCAGATTTGAAAGATCGGCCCGCTGCCACTGGCCAGGAGTCGCTTCATGGGAAACTCCGGGGAGGTGTGCAGGTAGAGGGTTCGGCCCGCAGGACACCCGGGGCCTGTGAATCCAGTCG
>JBAXSA010000266.1:0-4423 GCA_037130945.1 Pseudomonadota bacterium
GCTTTGGGTCAGGCGTGAGAGTGATTCGACCACCGGATAGAGCCGCCGGAGCAGCGGGGCTTCCTCGGCCTCGTCAACCGCCAGCCTGACCTCGCTGAGCGAGCCATACCGCTGATAATGTTGCCGGGTCAGGCGTTCACACCAGGCGGGCAGAGCCACGGGTGGGGTTGTTTCTTGTAACTCCTGGCGGCTGCGGGCTTTGAGTTCTTCGGTGGTGGCATAGGAGGGATCATCCGTAACACCCCAACGCAATCCGGCTTCGCCCAGCAGATACAAGCGCTGGGCACCATATCTCTTATTTTGATCCTGATCTGCGAGCTGTCCACGACGCAGGGCTTCCGCCACGCTCAAGCCCTGGTCGAGCCAGTCACTCAGAAAACCCTGAAGAAATTCGCTGGCTCCCCGGGCGTCCAGCTTGCCGCGTGGTGCCAGTACGGCGCGGGCACCAGCGGCCAGCAATTCCCGGCCGTAGGCCAGCAGATTGCCGTCTTCGCTACCGCAGGCGAGCAGAATGACCAGCGCCGGTAAACCGCGTCCAGTGGGTAGAAACCAGCCCATATCACCGGCAAGACGAAAGGGTGCCTCGAATCGTCCCTCGGAACCGTGGGCCACGACGATCAGCAAGCCGTAATCCTCCAGGTCGTGGCTGACCATGATCCGATCCGCCACTTTTCTGGATCTTTCGATGTGCAGGTAAGGTCGGCCCCGGCGCAAGTTTTCTACCTCTACGGGCTGGATGGCTTCGTCGCGTGGCCACAGGTTTAACACCAGAGCCTTGGCAGTGGTTAAAGCACCATCCGCGTCGACCGGAAACGGCATCTCCCGTGCCACGACGATGCGCCCCATCAGCGGCTGACCCTCATGCTGCAACCGTTCATAGGGAAAATCTCGCCAGGCGTCTGGCAAGCCGTGGGCGAGGCGAAGCTGCACAGGTTGGCCAATAGCCAGTACTGCAATCAGGAAATCCGCTAGATCCAGATGCAGGGCCTGTTTCAAGGCAATGGATTCCAGGTTATCGCGCAGGTTTCGATCCGAGAGCCGCAAGTCTCGCAATCCCGGCGAGACGGCGGACAGGATGCACGTATGGCTCGGCGTCCAGGCCCTTATTTTGTCCTGTTCGGGCCATAGCCAGACGATAATGGGCAGGGTGGTCATGCGGAATGCGCCGGCAGATCGAATCTGGCGATTTCCTCGCCATCCGCACCGAGTAAGCGCAGGGCATACGCCAGATCCAAATCCAGATCGAGGGTCTCAGTGCGGTGTCCGGGATCCAGGCGGTATTCGCCGGTTTCCTCGCCATCGCAAACCAGCCGGAGAGACAAGGGCTCTGCGCCGAGCAAGGTGACGGTCAGCGCCACCAGACCCTCCTCGACGACTTCGGCACTCAGACGCAGGCGACCGGCAATCTCGCCTTCCAGCCTTGCCCCGCCGTCGTCTTCGCCCATTGCATATGCTAATGACGGACTGGGTACCCAGAGATCAGCCAGTTGTTTCAGTTGGACTCCCAACCAGTCCAGCAGTCCGGGTTGTTGGGCGGCTTCGCGTGCGGCGTCCAAAACCTGATTGACCGGTTCGCGCAGCGCCGCCAACGTGGCCTGATAGAGAGTGCGGTAACGCCAGCGAGGATCGCTATCATCGCCCAACGGGGTCCCCGTGACGACCAGACGCTGATCCAGGGTTTCACGCACGGCGACATAACCGGGACGAGGTGGAATATTGGAGACTTCCCCACTCAGAAATTCGGCGGCGACGGCCCGCACATCGGCCAGGCGCACAGGACTCAGTTGCGCCAGCACTCGACCCGTTGAAGGCAGATAACAATAGGCCGGGTTCCAGAGCTGGATCATGCCGGCCAGGGGATCGCGGGGGCCGTCGGTGTCTTCCAGGAGGACATCCCAGTAGCTGGCGTAGTCGGCTTCGGAGCTGACCATCCAGCCATACCAGATGTCACGATGTCCTGGCATGGGGCCATCCAGGCACACTGCCAATGACTGTGGCAGATCCCATTCGAGCGGGCCTTTGGGGCCAATCACCTGTTCAATGATGCGGATTTGCCCCGGCGTGGGTTGGCTTGAGAACTTCGTGTCCTGGGCCTGGCAGCGTTGCACAATGCGCTCCCGCAACCAGTCGGGCATGGGTGGAACAGTGGCATCGGCGTCGATCTCCACGGGGCTGTCCTGCCGCAGTTCTTCAATGACATCGGCATAGCGGGGTTCGCACTGAACCGATTCACGCAGTGTGGCGGAGACGCTGTCTGGAGCTTGTGCCAGTTGTAGCAATAAGGCTGGCGAGGGGCCGAACAGGTTTTCTTCAATCACTGGCAAGGGGGGCGATAGCGTTTTCATGATCTTCATCTCATCCGTTTTAACCATCAACGTGCGCCATCGGTCGATTTTGAAACGTCGATTCTCGAAACCGGCTCAATAACCCGCGCCAGGGCGATTTCGCACAGCAGCGCCAGCACAACCTGGATGGCCAACCGGTTGTCTGCCTCGATGGTGAGCCCTAAATCCTCCTCTATCCATTTCCCCAACAGGGTTTTTTGGAACCATGCCTGGTCATGTGCATCCTTCCGACGCGTCAGCCCCAGTTTGCGTGCCTTGTGGTGGTAAGACGCAATGGCGTGGCGTTCGGCCAGATGGACGAGCGGCAGACTGGCATCAGCATCGGGACAATGGTGCAGTCCCAGATACAACGGCACCCAGCTTTCCTGTGCATCGAGCCAGCAAACAGCCGCTTCCCGCACCCTGACCGCATTCAGGCCGTGTTCCGCCAGCATATCCAGCACGATATTCGCGTCGCCTTGGGGTTCCGGGGGACGATGCAGTCTGCCGTCGTCATCCTCAACGGGATGCAGGCTCTCTGCGCCGGACAGGATGTTTCTATTCTGGCTGTCCAGACAGTCATGAAGAAAGTTTTTGAAGAATACCCGAATCGCCCCGGCGTGAATGGATTGCTCCGTGGCACGGGAAGTGGACTCAAACACCTTCCTGGCGAAGAATTCGTTGATGTAGCCGGTCTTATCATCAGCCAGCGATTGAAGAATGGGCGGGTGGTAACCGTTCAGTATCTGGCCAATGAGTGTGTGAAGTTCATTCCATTCACGGTCGGTCAATCGGGCGCGGCGATGCCACAGATCGTTGAGTCGGCTGTCCAGATCGGATTTTTCCATCTTTTCCACTTTGTTCATCAGGCCTTTCCTCCAGCTCCGGCAGCCAGTCTTTCGCGCAACCAGGCCATGACGGCAATCCGCAGTTGTGGTGTCAAGATCCCGTAAAGATGTGCTTCGCAACTCGAAAGGTTGATACATTCGTAACGTCGGCAGAAGTATTGATCGCGAGGGCTCTTATGTTTGTCGATCATGCAATCTCGGGAGTCGGATGCGATGAAAAAAAATTCGGGATCATTGGGGTGTCCTTTGGTAGTACCGGGAAGAACGACCCAGGCACTGTCTCGTTGGGTAATGGTCAAGGCCGGTCGGCTTTCGGTGGGCGTGTGGCGATCCCGGCCAAACACAAGGCAACTCTGACGCACCCAGTGGATTCGGCCTTGCGCCACAGCCGGCCAATCAGACTGACCAGGTGGAGCGGATGGTGCTTGGGAACGGGGTGGCCGGTGACGCAGCATAAGAGGATGACCTTACAAAAGCGGTTCAAAATCGGGTGGTGAAACCTGGCGGAATTTCAAAATATGGCAGCATGGGGCGTTTTAACCAATAAGAACTTCTGAACTCCAGAATTTCCCTGTCAACATCATACTGTACTCACTGCACTTCAAACTTGAGCCACCCAGGAAAACAAAGTGCCATGCAAATCCCGGAAACCCAAATCAAACTCAATAACGGACAGATTCAGGCAATGGATCAAATCGCGCAATTCCTGAACAGCCCCAATGATGACATTTTTATTCTGAGGGGAAGTGCCGGAACGGGCAAAACCACCTTAATCGGCCATCTTCTGGCACTGCTCGCCAGGCAAAAGATCAACGCCACAGTCCTGGCACCGACCGGTCGAGCAGCGAGAATCGTGGCCCACAAGACTGGCGGAAACGCATCGACTATTCACGGTGCCATTTACGATTTCACGAAGATGGATATCTTCGAGCAAGCGGAATCGTCAAACGATCCGGGGTTTTGCCTGCACTTTTCCCTCAATCAGGACGAACCCACATCCGGCGTGTATATCGTGGATGAGGCCTCCATGGTTGGAGACCGCGAGTCTCAAAGCGACACGATGCGGTTCGGATCCGGACGATTGCTGACCGATCTCATCCAGCACTTGCGGCAACGCCGCCAAGGCCGGGAAGCCGACGTGAGTGTGAAAATCATCTTCGTGGGCGACCCCGCGCAGCTGCCGCCAGTCAATGAGGATCTGTCTCCGGCGCTATCCGCCTCTTATCTCAAGGATCAGCATGATCTGGCTTG
>JBAXSA010000267.1:0-4417 GCA_037130945.1 Pseudomonadota bacterium
CTCCAAAATATCAGAAATTCCTCAAGAGGTGTGGATTAAGTCAACAGCATTGGGTTTTGGACTGGGCCTCCTATGGCCCTATGGATGCTGTTCCAACGTTTCCGGTTGAGTGCGGTTGAGGTTTTCCTTGGCATGCTTGATGTCATCCAGGGATCCGTGGGCAATCAGGACGAACTTGCCAATTCTGAGCGCCGTTTCGTACTGCAATACACTGTCTTTGGGGATGTTCAGTCCGTACAAACCAGCCCCAATCGCACTCAAGCCTCCCACCACCACGGCACTTTCCAGTGCCCCGACAATCCAACCGACCAGGGGTCCCGCCACCAACATTGGCCCCAGACCGGGAACCCAGAAGAACGCGGAGCCAAACAAAAGCCCCCACAATCCGCCCCAGAAGGCACCGGTCTGACCCCATGCCATCATCCGGTCGCCGGCATTGTAATAACCCACGACATGCTCGTCCGTGTGATAGTCACGCGCAATAATCGACAGCTTCTTCATATCGAAACCCGATTTTTCGAGTTCCTTGACGGCCACTTCGGCGGCCGTGTGCGATGGATAGATCGCGACGACGGAATGATTTTTGTTCATGCGCTTTTTTCTCTGCCTGGTTAAACGTGCTAAACGTGCGGATTATTTGTAACCGTTCTACCCTGTCTGACAAGCCTGGGACGAACTTGTCAAGGGTTACTGATTACCGGTTTTTAAGGCTACGCCGCATCACAAATTGTTTCTGTGCGGCACCGCACCAAGCAGCATCAACAGGAGTCACCCATTTGGCATCAAAAGCCGTGTCAGCAGACCCGAGGAGATGAGAAAATCCGCCCGTATCAGGTCATCCGAGCCGTGACAATGACCCTTGAGCGTAGCGCAGAAGGTGAAGCGGACAAAAGGCATGATCCGCAGCTGTGGCTGGGACACCGCCCGCAGCCCAACCCCGGCAATCCGAAGCCCCTGTTGCGACGTAACCGTTTAGACCCCTCACCCCGGCCCTCTCCCTCAAGGGGCAAGGGAGTCCTGAATCCCCTTTGGGAAAGAGGGGGCTGAGGGGGTGAGGCCATCAACCACTGACGGACGGTAAAGAGATCAGAATTGTCTCTTCTTCAGATGCAGATACCGCCGAATCTTCGTCTCAGTTTGTTCCGTGGTCAGGTAGACAGCGCGTGTTCCGGTGCGTAACAACACCCCCGATACCAGCCAGCTTTGCAGGGTAGAATGTGGGATGCCACGGGAGGTCAGTTCGCGAGCGGTGACCTGGACGGGCGGCGGCGGAACTTGGCGGGTACTCTTACGGCGGGGGATCTTGGCGGGCACGACCGCTGGCTTGACGGGCTTCGCCGGGGCGAGGGGTGTCACGGAAGATTTTGTAGGTGTCGCGGAGGTTTTTTTGGCCGAGGGCTGTGGCGCGGCTGGCGCGGCATTCGCTGTTGGTTCACTCTCATCCGCCATATCGATCCCGAACAGACTGGACAGTTGCGAGTCGTCCAACTGCTTGGCATCGCCTGGGACTTTTTTGTCCTCCAGAATCGGCCCGGCGGCATGGGCAATCAATTCGAGGTGGTTCACCTGGCGCAGCAAAAACAATAACTCGGGCTGCTGATCGAGACGCGAACCAATGCCGTACAAAACCGCCGCCAGGTGTTTGCACAGGTACGCGGAATCCGGACAACTGCAATGCAGCTTGATCTCCCGGGGCTCCGGGAACAGGCCGGTTTGGGGTTGGGTGATAATCGCCATGACTCCCTTGGAGAGCTTGCCCTGCAATAATTCCACGAGGGAACCGATCTGTCCCGCACAGGCCTTCTGGATGGCTTGCCAGCGCGAGGATACGAGGCGCTCCAGGGTGATGTCGATCTGGTAGAGTTCCGAGCCCATCACCATCGCCGTGATCTTTCCCGGTTCGACTTGCAGATCCAGAACCGAACCGTTGCGCACATAAGTCCGCCCGCGTGGCAGACGGTTCGCCCAATCGCTGTAAACCTCCAGGTTGTCGCACCAGGCCTTGCCCCAGAAGGTGTTTGCGATGCTTCGTCCGGGGATAGTGACCGGTTGCAGCGTTCGGCCTTGTTTTTTCAGCGCCGCAATCTTTTTTTCCGCTTTCCGCCGCCGTTCGGCCACTGGCACATAGCGCGGCCACGCATCATAGTATCTACCCATGGTTTATCCCCATTGTCGTGCATTTGGACAGGATCATGCGAACTCCAGCCAGTTTTCCAGTTTTAGACCCGGCACTCGCTCAAATTCGCGGATATTGTGAGTCACTAAAATCGCATCCCTGGCACGGGCGTGCGCGGCGATGAACAAATCATTCCCGCCAATCAGCCGACCCGTTTGCTCCAGTAGGGTACGAATATCCGCATAATGATGATCGGCCTCGGAATCAAACGGTAAAACCGGCACACAAGCCAGGATTTCGTCAACCTTGCGCGTCAATGCCGGCGAATTCCGGCGCAATGCACCATAGCGCAATTCACAGGCGACAATGATACTGGTGCAGATTTCATCCGCTGCCACCGCCTTGATCCGCACACTGGCGCGGCCATGGGGATCACGAATCAAATGTGACAGGATGTTGGTATCCAGCAGATAACACAAAGCCATTAGAAAATGGCCTCCAGGTGCGGTAGAGGATCATCCACCTCCGGGAAATCCTCATCCATCGGTTCCCAAATTTCCAAAAGTGCCAGTAGTTTATTCCCGGACGGAACCGACTCAATAATCAGGCGATTATTCTCCTTGCGAAGGATAGCTTCAGTGCCTTCAAGCTCAAATTCTCGGGGAATGCGGATCGCCTGATTACGACCGTTACGAAATAGGGATACATGGCGTTCTTTCATCGTCGCAACCTTTCTACAGCCATAGTCATAAGCCTATGCCTAAGCATAGGCTAACAAATAACGTCTGTCAAACGGGCGGATAGCCACGCATCGTAGTATCTACCCATGGTCAATCTGCTTCACGGATGTCATCGGCGACACTGTGAATATCCAGCGCCACCAGTCGCAATAATTCCTCGTCGCTCATCTCGGTCAACGACAACTCGCCACCGCCGCCTTCCAGGAGGGCCTGAGCCAGCCCCAACTTGGATTCGATGAGGGCGTCGATCTTTTCTTCCACAGTGCCACGGCAGACAAACTTATGCACCAGCACATTGCGGTGCTGGCCGATGCGATAGGCGCGATCAGTGGCCTGATTCTCCACCGCCGGGTTCCACCAGCGATCAAAATGAATAACATGCGAGGCCGCCGTGAGGGTGAGCCCGGTGCCGCCGGCTTTGAGCGACAGCACGAAGAAAGGCGGCCCGCGTTCCTGCTGGAAGGCATCGACCAGCGCCTTGCGCTGTTTTACCGCGATCGAGCCATGCAGCACCAGCCCCGGCCGGCCGAAGATCGTTTCCAAAAAGCGGCTCAGGGGATC
Source organism: Pseudomonadota bacterium (assembly GCA_037130945.1). Lineage (GTDB taxonomy): Bacteria > Pseudomonadota > Gammaproteobacteria > Chromatiales > Chromatiaceae > JBAXSA01. Next base: position 3,418 of record JBAXSA010000267.1, read on the forward strand.
GGTCATCTCCTTGAATTGGGTAAACACCAGGACTTTTTCCTGGCGGGCCGCAATGGCCTCGGCGATCTCACCCAGACGCGCGAATTTGCCACTCTCGTCCGGGGCATAGACGCCATCGCCCAGCCACTGCGAGGGGTGATTGCAGATTTGCTTAAAACGCATCAGATAGGCCAGGACGATCCCACGCCGTGCAATTCCCTCGACGGTTGCCAGGGTCTCGATGAGTTGCGCCACGGCCTGCTGATAGAGAACTGCTTGGGCCTTGCTCAAGCTGCACCAGGCTCTGACCTCGCTCTTGTCGGGAAGATCGCTGATGATCCGCTTGTCGCTTTTGAGACGCCGCAGGATGTAGGGCTGCACCAGGTTGCGGAGCGGCGCGTAACCTTGGGTGTCCAAAGCCAGACACTTGGCAAATTGACCGAAGGTCTTGGTCGAGCCCAGCAGACCGGGACAGATAAAATCGAACAGCGACCAGAGATCACCCAGGCGATTTTCCACCGGGGTGCCGGTCAGGGCCAGGCGGGTGCGACTATGTAGAGCCTTGACCGTGCGGGTTTGCCGCGCACCGGGGTTTTTGATGGCCTGGGCCTCGTCCAGCACCACCACCGGCCAGGTTCTCTCGGTCATCCAGGGCAGACGCGACAGGGTGCCATAGCTGGTGATGACGAGATCGACAACATCCAGGTGATCCTGGGGCCAGTGGATGAGGGATGGCGTGGGCATTTCCGAGGGATGGGCGACGAAGGTCGTGAGCTGCGGGGCGAAACGGCGAATCTCCCCCTGCCAGTTGGCGATCAGGGAGGCCGGCACCACCAAAAGATGGGGGCCCGGCTCGCCGTGGCGTTTGAGCTGCACCAGGAGCGCGATGAGCTGAACGGTCTTGCCCAGCCCCATGTCGTCGGCGAGACAGCCGCCCAAGCCCAGCCGGTTGAGCCACCACAACCAGGCCACCCCGACCTGTTGATAGGGCCGCAAATGGGCGGTGAAATCCTCGCCGAGT
>JBAXSA010000268.1:0-4413 GCA_037130945.1 Pseudomonadota bacterium
CTGACCGAGACCTTCCGCACCGCCGCCGCGCACATCCTCATCAATCGCGAGGGCCCCGCCCTGCAACCCGGCCCCCGGCGCTATACCCGTTCCTGGATCCGCGATGGTGCCATCATGGCCGACGCCCTGCTGCGTGTGGGCTGTGGCGAGGCGGTACGGGATTATCTCCGCTGGTACGCCGGTTTTCAGGCAGTGAATGGTGCCATCCCCTGCTGCGTGGATCGGGAAGGCCCGGACTGGCTGGCCGAACACGACAGCCCCGGACAGTTTCTTCATGCCATCGCGGAATACGCCCGCCTGACCGGCGACCACGCCCTGGTGATCGAACTCTGGCCAGCGGTGTTAAAAACGCTCGACTACCTGGAAGGGCTCAGAAAAACCCGGCTCTCGCCGGCCTTCGAGGCCAGTGGAAAATCGGCCGCCTGTTATGGGTTACTGCCGGAATCGGTGAGTCACGAGGGCTATCTGGCGCACCCCGTACACGCCTACTGGGATGATTTCTGGGCACTCCGGGGCCTCAAGGATGCGGTGGAACTGGCGATCATCATGGGAGATACCGGACGGGCCGAGGCCTTGCGCCAGTGGCGCGATGATTTTCGCCAAACGCTATTGGCGTCTTTACGGCTCACCATGGCTGAACGCCAGATCGACTTTCTCCCCGGCTCCGTGGAATGGGCCGACTGTGATCCCTCAGCCACGGCGGTGGCCGTGGCACCGATTGACGAGAGTCATCATCTGCCCGCTTCAGCCCTTGCCCGCACCTTCGAGGTGTATCTCCAACGCTTCCGGGATTGCCGAGCCGACCGGGTGACCTGGGCCAATTACACCCCCTACGAGATCCGCGTCATTGCCGCCCTGGTACGGCTGGGGCGGCGCGAAGAGGCCTGGGAGCTACTGGCGTTCTTTCTCTCCGACCGGCGCCCGCGAGCCTGGAACCAATGGCCAGAGATCGCCTGGCACAATCCCGCCAGCCCCGGACATCTCGGCGATGTGCCGCATACCTGGATCGGTGCCGAATATATGCTGGCGGTGGTGAGCTTGTTCGCCTATGAGCGCGAGGCCGATCAGTCGCTGGTCATTGCCGCCGGGGTGTGCGCTGATTGGCTGAATCCGGGTGAGGAGATCGTGGTTCGGGATCTCCCCACCCAGTATGGCCGGTTGAGCTATCGCCTGGGCTGTGACGAGACGTACACCTGGCGGCTGTCGATTGCGGCGGGCCTCATTGTGCCGCCGGGCGGTCTGTGCTTTCAGCCGCCCGGCGACAGACAGACGCACACGCTCAGATCCCTGCCCGCCGAGGTACAGTGTCGTCTGTTATCAATAATTACTTAGAAAGTGCTTAATTCAATAATTCAATGAACACTAACCTGTTGACTCTCATGATCGCTAGCTTGTTTGCCTGCGCCACCCAAGCCCAGGATGCGCCGAAGGAACCGCCCGATGGCTGGAGCGGCTTTTTCCTCAACAACGTCACCTTCCAGAAGAGTACGGAGGACGCGCTGCGCAACCGGCCCAGCCCCTTTCGTCCGAATCTCGTGACCGATATCGGCGGTCGCCTGCTGAACTTTTTCGCGCCGCAGTTCAAGAGCGGTGCCTGGACCTTCATGGGTGCCTTCAGCGACAACCGCACACTCGGTGGCGACAGCGCTTACTCGCTCACCAACCCAATGACCTTTGGCGTCAACACCGTCGAGACCAGCGGCAACTACCGCAAGACCGTCGACTACAAGTCCGGCCTGCAAGAGCTGGCGGCGACGTACCAGAAGAACGGCACGATGGTGATGATGGGCAAGATCGATACCGCGAACTGGTATCTCTCCGACCCGCTCTTCGGCGGTGATCTGAGCACCGGCAACGACTATGCCAACGCCGCCACCCGTGTCGTGGCACCACCCTTCCCCTCGGCGGCCCTGGTCGTCAAGCAGGATTTTGGCAACGGCCTGTCGCTCACCGGCATCGCCGGCGACGCCTTCGGTGATCGCGAGACTCTCGACGCCGCGCGTAACCTGGCCAGGGGCGATCTTGCCTATGTGCTTGAGCTGAACTTCCAGGATCAGGATCATAAGCAGCACTATCAACTAACCCTCAACCACATCGACGCCTTCCGCTTCTACGATAAGGACGCCGTGTGGCCGGGCCCGGGCGACAAGGCACCGAAGGTCGATGCCCTGATGGCCTCCGCCAGTTATCGCTTCGACAAGAACTGGGCGGGCTTTGGCCGCGTCAGCTACGCCAAGGGTGACTTGCAGATCGAGGATTTCAATACCCTCGCGGGTGTGCGCTACGACCTTGGCAAGTTCTACGCGCTGGCCTCGCAATCGGCGACGCGTGTGGGCCTCGATAACACACCGTACAAGCTCGGTGCCAAGGGCGATTACACCTTCATCAGCGAGCTTACGCTCAACTACAGGGTGCATCCCCTGGTGACCCTGGGCGTGACCTACGACCTGTACAACAGCAGCGGCGATTCGCTGCTCGCCAAGGATGGCGGCTGGAATGGTTCGACGCACAACCACATCGTCGGCATCCGCGTGACCTCCTTCCTGCCCTTCTAATCTTCCTCGATTCCCAAAATCAAGAGTCCCGGTCGTTATCAAAACGCCAATGGCTGCACTGTCCTTGTTCAAGATTCTCGGCACACTGTTGGTATTCTTCGTTCTGCTGGGAGGTTGGCTCATAACCGACCTCCAGCGAGATCACGAAGAAACCCTGTCCGACACTTCAAATCGTGCGATGCAGCGAAGCCAGATTATTGGTCAATCCTTCCGTACCCTAATACTGACGACCGATTATGTATTGAGAGACGTACTAGGAAGAATCCAGGAGACGGATCTGGCTTATCCGGATCCCGACCGGGATCATGCTCAACGTCTGACGACGCTTCTGAAGGAAAAAACCGCTACGCTGCCCGTTTCCTCCATGGTGATTTTCAATCAGGATTGCATTTTTACGGCAACCCATACGGGAGATCACACGGGCGTCAAATCGAAACCAGAGCTTTGCGAGGCCCGCAAGAGGCACCGTGGCCCCGGCCCGTTGGTCAGCTACGTTCCGGGTGCGAAGTCTGTTTCGGGACGGTCGGTACTCGCGCTGTCGCGTCATATCACGTCACCTGCGGGTGATTTTCAGGGAGGCGTATTGGGCGTCATCGAACTTGAGAAGGCTCAACATTGGTTCGATTCACTGATTTTAGGCACAGGCGATTCCGTGGCCTTGCTGGATGCCGATCAGGTACTCCTCGTCCGCCATCCGTTGTTGGCGGAGGCCATTGAAAAACGCACGACCGCCCCTGAAGTTCCAGCCCTATTTCATTCAAAGAAATTCCGGGACAGTGCGATTCGATTAGATATTGATGGTCGCGAACGCTTATTTGGATTCAGCAAGGTCGAAGACTTTCCCTTCATCGTGGCTTATGGCTTTGACAAGGCCAAAGTGGACGAAGCGAGGCAACAGCGTACCCTAGAGTTTGCAGTGGGCTATGTCACACTGCTGCTGTTGGCCCTTTTAGTGGCACGGTCTCAGTGGACAATGCTTCGTCAGCGTGAGGCATTACGAGAGATCAACGAACAGCTCGTGATCGAACGCAATAGGGCCGATACGGCCAACCGCGCCAAGAGCGAGTTTCTGGCCAACATGAGCCACGAGATTCGTACACCGATGAACGCCATCATTGGGCTTTCAAGGCTGGCGATGAACCTTGATATGACGCCCCAACTGCGTGATTACCTGGATAAAATCAGCGTATCGGCCAAGGCGCTACTCGCCATCCTCAATGATATCCTTGATTACTCCAAAGTCGAAGCCGGGCGGCTCGAACTGGACACCATGGCGTTCAATCTGGCGGAAGTGCTGGAGAATGTCGCTAGTATTTGTACGGTTCGAGGTCACAAAAAGGGACTGACCCTCACAGTCGAAGTGGCACCCGAGGTGCCGAAGCAATTCGTGGGCGACCCGTTACGGCTGGGTCAGGTGCTGATCAACCTCACGGGCAACGCGATCAAGTTCACCTCAGCGGGGGCCGTGCGGGTTCGGGTGGAAAAACTAGAAGCCGAAACCGATTTTGCGACGCTGCGCTTTGCCGTTCGGGATACCGGCATCGGCATGAACGAGGAGCAGGTCAAGCACCTGTTCCAGGCCTTTACCCAGGCCGATGCTTCGATTACCCGCCGGTTTGGCGGCACTGGCCTGGGGCTGGCCATTAGCCAGCGCCTAGTCGGGTTGATGGGTGGCGAGATCGCCGTTGCCAGTACCCCAGATCAGGGCAGCGAGTTTAGCTTCAAGATTCGCTTGGCCCTATCCGAAACCGTGCCAATCCCAGGTGCCAAGGCCTCGCCGCCACTCGCCAGGGAAGCCTCGGCGGCCATCCGGGGCGCCCGCATCCTGCTGGTCGAGGACAACGAGATCAACCAGCAG
>JBAXSA010000269.1:0-4406 GCA_037130945.1 Pseudomonadota bacterium
CTAGCCAGCGCATGAATCCGTGAGTACTCACGCCGAGTACTGCAATACACGCAACCATCTCGGCGAAAAGCAACGGATTAACTTCCATTATGGCGAAGCTATCTCTCATGAACGGAATCCATCCAAAAGTGAGCAGAAGTAAGAACTGCACAGGATGGGATGGTTCAATCAATAAGTAGAATCCAACAACGACCCAGATAACCAGATGAACGAATACAATCGCCACCCTTTTCAGGATCCGGGCTATGGACATTGCTCCCACTCCTTAACGTGTAAGCCCACCAGGTGCCTCGTTTTTGAGCTTGTAGCCTATACCGCTTTTCTCCCACGCCCCTGGCGTCATCAGTTCGCGCGTGCCCGCGATCATTAGCAGCACCACGTTGAACAACATCCCAAGTAGCAGTACGAGGGCCAACGCCTTGGGGTAGCTCAGATATGGAAATCGAGGGAAATCGCGACGCACATAATTCCACAAAGATTTGAAACCCCAGACGCACAGTAGCAGCAAGGCAAGGAAGAACGAGATACCAGATAGCTGAAGGGACGCTGCATCGGTGAGCGTGATAACGGGCATTCCCGCCTCGGCTGGCAGGCTCCAGGAACTTGTCACTGACCATGCCGTCAGGGCTATTACAATATGCTTCACTAGGTTTCCTCCCATCGTCCAAGTTTAGGACAGTATGTTTCGGACAGGGTTGAGATGCAACATGGAAAGCCACGGGTGCCTTGCCTGATTTCCAATTTCCAAATCTGCGAACCCGATCACAGAATCTTCCACCACATATCCCTAGAATCAATGCTTAGACGGATTTGAACCAAACACTTATTTTTTGTTGATCAAGCTCGGAACCAGAGGTGTACCGTGAGTAAATTTCTTTTTGGAAAGTACGATCGCCATTTGACAGCCATGATCCTTTCCTGCTTCGCGGGATTGATTGTAACATTTGGTGTCACCGCCGAAAGCAATACCACTTCGCCATTGGGCATCAACATTCGTGAAATACGTTACTGGGGCACGGAAATCCCTACCGTGGATTTTTTTAAGCGGGCCAGCAATGGTGAAAATGGCCTATGGCTGACACAATGTCTACAATGGACTCAAAGTGTGAACTGTTGGAATACACATGAACAGGCGTTGCTTGACCTTGACGGGGATGGTTGGCCTCGCTCCTTGCCAACAAACCGTATCGTCAGCACGATTTTGGTTATGAACAACGATACGCAAAACCCCGCCAGGTATCCCAAGGGTCGCTGGACTGTCCTTTACGATGGCGAAGGAACGCTGTCTTATGGTTGGGATGCTGCGCATGCCACTGTAGATCATCCCGTACTGGGACAGGACTATTTCGATGTCACAACACCGCGTATGGGCTTCTTTCTCAGTATCAAAGAGACCGATCCTCACCGAACTGGTAACTATGTGCGCAATATTCGGGTAATCCCACCGGGTGGTACCTGTCGCGGTGATCCCTTCGCCTTTGCGGCCGATGCCTCGGTATGCCCGGATTCCTACAGGGCGTTCACGACAACCTATCAATCTCAACCTTTCCATCCGCTGTTTCTTAGCGATCTGCGCCCGTTTTCCGCCCTGCGTTATGTGCATTTCGCCGATACGATCAACGATAAAACCGTCCATTGGCAAGACCGTCCCCAATTTACCAACATCAGTTGGGGGTATAACAGTCCTCTGAATGCGGGCGCACCCATTGAGACGGCCCTCGATATCGCCAATACCCTAAATGCGTCTCCATGGCTCGAAGTTCCCGCACGGGCCGACGACGAGTATGTCTCCCAATTTGCCAAACTGGCGAAGGCCCGCCTGACCACGATGCGCCCGATCTATCTGGAATACTACAACGAAGCGTGGAATGGGGCTTATCCCTATGTCATAAACGCCCAATGGATTCAACAGCAGGCTATGGCCCGTTGGCCATCCTCAACCGCGAGTAGCTTCGAAAAGGGGATGAATTGGTTCGGCATGCGCACCAAGGAGATTTGCGCGATTTGGAAACGCGAATTCTCCGACCAGCCGGGAAGGGTACGCTGTGTGATGGGAGGCTGGGCCGCCAATTCCTGGGTAACGGATCATCTGGCGTTATCCTGTCCCCTGCACGCCGCCGAACCCGGTGGAACGGCGTGTGATTCGGCAGCGGGTATCGATGCTGTGGCCATTGCACCCTATTTTGGCGGCAATGTGGCTAATCCCGTCTTCCAAAACCAGATCGAGAAAACTTGGTTTACCCAACTGGACGGAGGCTTGAGCAAACTCTTCGATGAAATTACCCGGGGCGGATTACTCACTCCCGCAACCAATTCGGGGCCTTCCCTGCCCACGATTCGATCCTGGATGGCTGCGAATAAGTCGGTAGCCGATCATCATGGTGTTGCGCTAGTTGCTTACGAGGGTGGAAATGAATTGTTTGGGCGTAGCAACGACGCCTATCAGACCAAGTTGCAGGCTTTGTTTGTCCAAGCCAACCATGATTCGCGGATGGGGGACGCATACGACACACTGCTCGCCGACTGGAAAGCTATGGGTGGCAATCTATTCATGGTTTACGAGAGCACAGGTGCCTATTCCACTTCACGCGGCAACTCAGCACTACTGGAGTGGCAGGGACAACCTATGATTCAAGCACCAAAATACACCGCCGTAACGGACTTCATAGCTAACAATCCCTGTTGGTGGCTTGGCTGTTCGGATTAGCGTCAATTTCCTCACTCCCACAACTTTGTCAAAAGGTATGGGGGAGTGGGGAATTTTCTATTCAAGCACATCACCAGAAGCCACCGCCATTGGTTCGCCGCGCCCAATGTGGCTCGCGTGGATAAATTCCGTTCCCTCCCCAATTTACATTACCCTCTGCTCCTCCCAATCCCTCGGCACCCCTTGCCGCATAAGCCTTTCCAACCTAAACTCCCCTTTCCCCGCCAGAACATCCGCGACAATATCCGGCGCGAGCCGTGTCAGCCTCATCATCCTGCTGACCTGACCCTTATCCAGACCCTCGGCTTCGGCAATCTCGCTCAAGGTCTTGAACCTACTACTCTCCATCAACCCCCGCCAGTGATACGCCAACCCCAGCGCACGCACCAACGGACTTTCTTCCGCCACCTTCCGCTCCCTCCGCTCATCTCCAGCCTCAACCCGAAACGTTTTTATAAAATCCACCACAGGATTACCGAGTATTGCGCGGCAGATTGGAGGCACGGCACCGGTCTGGTTGAATCGATTTACCTTCCCAAAGACCTCCATTTTGGCTAGTTTTTAGCCATTTTCTTACGGTTCCATTTTTCGTGTTAAGCAGAACTGATAGGTGGTGGGGTCGCAAGAAATTGCTGCACTGCAACAAATAATCTATGAAAATATGGACAAAATAAAGACTATAATATATGCTGCACTGCAACATAGGTCGATTCCATCAACTCACAAGAGGATATCTCCATGAACACACGTCTATTTGACCAGTGGATGGAAATTAATCAGGCCGCGATGGCCCCTGCGATGCGTTTCCGTGAAATCACTGCGGAATCCGCTGAAAAGGCGATCCGGTTTAACCTGGGCATCATGCAGGATTGCTTGGAACTCGGGAACCGTCAGATGCAGGTGCTGGGAACTGCCCAATATCCGCAGGACTGGGTTGTCGAGGGTGGCAAGAATGTTGCCGCTTTTAGTTTAAAGATGATGGGTCGAGTCGGCGATTACTCCAATATGGCGAAGGATAATCAAGATGCCGTGAAATCCTGGGTAGAAACATCTTCCAAGGCGACGATGGATTCGATCAAGGCGAACGTGGCCGCAGTCTGATAGTCTCTAATGGGGCATCGATACCGTGAAAAGATGCCAAAAGCTCGATTTCAAAGCTGCCGCAGCGGCCATCCGGCAGGCCGCTGCCAAGCAGTTTGCCTTGGTGAACGGTTCGGAATTACTCGATGACCTGAAGGACACGCCCGCCGAAATATTCGACGAGCGTGTCTGTTATCGGATTGACGGGCAGTGGTTGCCACTGGCGGATGCTGCGTTCGAGCTGGTTGGGCACAGGGGTTTGCCAAACGATACCCTGCCAGATTACCTTGAATCCTTGTCCACACCGGCGCGACCTACTATTCGTGATCTGTCGTGTATTGCTGTTGTCCCGGCTCTTGCACCAAGTCATGATATGGGAGGATTCCTTAACCAAGATGCCCTCCGGGCCACTGTCAGTTGTTCAATGTCCCCTACCCCTGTGCCATCTTTCATCTCATCCCTTTTCACCAGGAACAAACATTCCACTGGCGTCCCTGTCGTTGCATGACAAGCGACATTGAATGTCTACCTGGATCAATCCGTCTGTCAGGCTGTAGAAGTTGGTCTGTGTCTGCGGGAAAGGATCACCAGGGCGATCAGCACAAGCAGCATGATCCAT
>JBAXSA010000270.1:0-4400 GCA_037130945.1 Pseudomonadota bacterium
TCCGGTTTTTAGGCTCCGGTGGTGCCGTGTCCTCAAAACCCAATATGAGCCTTTGTTTTTAGCTCTTCAAAAATTGAGTCCTGCTGGAAGAGACTAGATAGAGACTAACGTGTACCCGGGCTATAGCCACTCTGGTGATAAATATTGAGCATGTCCGGCAGTTGATAAAACAGCATAACGATCACAACCAGCACCAGGATCAGAGTCAGGCCGACAATCAGGTTGGGCACCCAGTTCTGCCGTTTTTCCCGCATGGCGATACCATTGGCAAGATCTCTCAGTTTGACCAGACCCTGAAACCTGAGACCCTGGTAAACCAGCAGGCGGCGGCAGTTGTTGGCGTGCATTTTAAGGATCGCCCTGCGACAGGAGGTGTCAGACGACACCGACACGAGTTGACGTGTACAGACCTGGCCAATGGGAACCTCGACGGGATTCAGTCCATGGTTCACAACCCGCCGAACCATGTCCTGTTCAGTGATGATACCCACGACCTCACCGGCGCTGGTCACCACAATGGAACCCATATTCCGTTCTTCCATCAAGCGGGCACCCTCGGCTACCGAGATTTTTTCGTCCAGGATAACCAACGACTCTCGAACAAACCGGGCAACAGTGCAGGACATGTGATTGACTCCTAAGGACTTGCAAACCCAAGCAGGGCAGGGCGAACGCCCGTTTCATGAAAGACCCGATGTCAACAGGCCAGGCGAGGATGATAATCGGCGCTTCACGCCCAAAAGGCCAGCACAACCGTCAGCAGCAGCGAGAGTCCCGCCGGCCAGGGATAGAGCGCACGAGTGGGTCTAAACAGCCGTTCGTCACCCCGGCTGGGTTCCAGCCGGTCGAGCTCGGCATAGATCTTCTCTAGCTGAGGCGTATCGGTGGCCTGAAAATAACGCCCTCCGGTGGCATCAGCAATCGCCTGGAGAGTCGCTGGATCCAAATCACTGGGAGTTTTTAACAGGGTGCCAAAGAGGGACTGAACACCCACCGGCCCACCCCCAATGCCAATGGTGTAGATCCGTAATCCCGCATCGGCAGCAAGCTGGGCGGCGATTCGGGGGGTCAGTTCGCCGGCGGTGTTGGTACCATCCGTGAGCAGAACCAAAACCCGGTGGTTTTTTTCACTGGCTCGGCCCAGGTGCTTGACGGCCAGGCCTATGGCGTCGCCAATGGCCGTCTCGCGCCCAGCCAGGCCAATCACCGCCTGATTTAGCAAGGTGCGTACCGTGATGCGATCATCGGTCAGGGGGGTCTGAAAATAGGCGCGGCTACCAAACAGGATCAGCCCCAAACGGTCACCCTGGCGGCGTTCGATAAAATGCCCGGCGACTGCCTTAACCACATCCAGGCGACTCACGGGCTGGCCCGCCAATTGATAATCTTCGGCGGCCATGGAACCTGAAAGATCCACCGCCAGAATCAGCTCGCGGCCGATCAGCGGCAAGGGGATGGGATCGCCCAGCCAGGTGGGCCGTGCCGCCGCCAACACCAGCAGTCCCCAAGCCAGCCAGGCGACGACGGACTGCCATCGGGCCCGCCGCAGTTCACCAGCCAGCGGCAGCTCGTCCAGGAACGGCAGATACAACGCCGCACCCACACTCACCTCGGCCCTCGGCAGCCCAGCCCGGATCAGCCAGGGCAAAGGCAAAGCCAGCAACATCCAGGGCCAGTCCAGGGCAACCATCATCCTACCCAGGAAAACAGTCTGCGGAAGGAGACCCTGCCAATCTGATCATGGTTTGTCATTGTTTGGAGCCTAACACCTAGCATTACTCACAACTTCCCCCGGCCCTGTGCGGTGGCACCCATTATGGGCCACCCGTATAAAGTCACGCAAAGTTGAAAGGAGCCGGGGCAGGCGCCCACCCCGGTTTTCCGGTCACCCCGCAGGGAATCCAATATGGCATTTTTTTTGCTTTTGTATTTTGCACCTAGAACCCTGAACAAAACCAAAAACTCACGCGGAGACCTTCAATGCTGACAAAACGATGGTGGTATGGTGTCATCGGCGTGCTGCTGGCCAGTGCTTTGATCTTTATGGAATTTCCTCATTCCTGGCTGTTTTTCAATCTGCCCGGTCTGTTACTGGTGTTAGGAGGTACCGTGGCCGCAGGGGTTTTGAGCTATTCCCTGGATACCGTCAAGCGGGTACTCGTCGGAATCCCGGCGTTGTTACAAGAGCATCACCCCCCTGCGTTTCGAGATGGTGAGCGACTCTTGCGGATCAACCAACGGCTTCGCCGTGGCGATCTGCGCAGTGCCGAGGAGGATGCGTTACGGATTACCGACCCCTTCTTAAAGAGTGGCGTCCAGTCGGTTCTGGATGGCATCAAGCCAGACGAATTGCAACGCACCCTGGAACGGCGGGTTCATCAGCAACAGGCTCACAGCCAAACCGAGGTGCAGGTGCTGCGAACCCTGGCGGGGTTCGCCCCGGCCTTTGGCATGCTGGGAACCCTGTTGGGGCTAGTACAGATGCTGGGAGGTCTGAGTCAGGTACAGATGGGAGAAATTGGAACTCACATGAGCTTTGCCTTTGTCAACACGCTCTACGGAATTCTGGCGGCCAATGCTTTTTTTAGGCCACTTGCCATCAAACGGGAAAATCGCGCCCAACAGGAGATGGTAATGCTGGGATTTGGCTGCGATCTGATCTCGGTGCTTCAGGAACGCCAAAATTCCGCCGCACTCGAGGAATTATGCGCGTCACCGCCCTTCGAGTCCCTTCCGGACAGGCCTATTTCATCGTCACTTTTGTCGTTATCCACCCCCTCTACCAAAACGCTGATTCGTCTCTGAGGAGTCCAAGCCATGAATGCATTCAGGTTTTCGTCTACCCCGTCTTCCTTGCCCACGGGCAAGACACCGCAATCCCCTTCCAGGGTCAGCCCAGGGGCCGTGGCGAGGCAGTTGGCCACGGATTCTTCCGTCCTGGGGGGTGGTGACGAGGTCTGGCTGTTCAGCTTTCTGGACATGATGCTGTTGTTGTTGACCCTGTTCGTATTCCTGTTTGCCTACGCCAAATTTCAGGCGGAACACACCCCGGCGGGAAGCGCCTTACCAGTGGTCACGGCAACCGTCTTGGCAACACCCCAGGCTGATCGTTCGCACCCTCATCCCCCAGTGCCCTCTCCCAGCCTGACGGATAAGACACCGGATCAAACTTCCTCGAAGGGGCCAGCCAGCTTGACTCATTTGCCCCTGGGGGATGCCTCGGCGTTGACGTGGGTATTTCCTGAACCTTGGCAGGTCGCCACCGCCCCTCCCATCCAGACAATGGCTCAGCCTCCTGTCGAACCCGCCCTGGCACCGGTCGTCTCGAATCACCCCGACCTTCTGGAAACAATCTTCCATCGGCTACTCAAGGCTGAATCCCCGCGTCATCTGGAGATTGCGCGTCAGGGCCAGGGACTGCGTGCGGAGCTGGGTAGCGATGTGTTGTTTTCACCTGGCAAGGCGGAACTGGCACCAGGAGGTGAAGTGTTACTGGCCCGGATTGTCGAGACGCTGCGAGGGACTCCCCTGTCACTGTCCGTCGAAGGGCATACCGATAACCGGCCAATCGCCAATCAGCGTTTTCCCTCGAATTGGGAACTGTCGGGTCTGCGTGCGGCCATCGTGGCGCGCTACCTGATTGCCCAGGGGCTGCCGTCCGCCCATATCCAAACCGTCGGCTATGCCGATACCCGCCCGCGTGCCCCCAACACCACCGCCGAGGGCCGGGCCCGCAACCGTCGCGTCACTCTGGTGCTGGATCTGGCCAAGGAGCCGACTTCAAAACCGGCGTCGCCAGGAACCACGGTGTCCTTGCCCTCACGCCAATCCCAGCAGGGCTAAGGCCTCTTCGACGGTTTTGGATCCGGCGTCGTGGTGTGTGGTACTGAGATGCCGTCGCCACCACCGGGCACCAGGCTGGCCTTGAAACAGGGGCAATAGGGGCCGGCTGAGGCGTGACCAGGATTCGCCCGCAGCCATCTCCCGCCGCAGATAAGGCAAATAGTCCATGACGACGGCATGACGGCTCCCGCCGGGAGGGTTTTCACCCAAAAACCATTGGGAGTCGGCCTCGGCGAATAACCAGGGGTTTTCGATGGCGGCCCGTCCGATCATCACGCCATCCAGCACGGGCCAAAATTCCGCCGCTGCTACCAGAGAGCGAATCCCGCCATTGAGACAGATCGTCAGTGCGGGATAGCGCCGTTTGAGCCGCAACACCCGGTCATAATCGAGAGGCGGAACCGTGCGATTGGCCTTGGGATCGAGACCCGACAACCAGGCCTTTCGGGCGTGCAGGATGAAGGCATCGCAACCGGCCTCGGCCAGGGGTAGGACAAAACGCGCCAGTGCCTCGTCGCTGTCTTGCTGATCGATGCCAATCCGGCATTTGACGGTCA
>JBAXSA010000271.1:0-4399 GCA_037130945.1 Pseudomonadota bacterium
CTGGCGAGTTCGTCATCAATAAGGCGGCGGTTCAAAGACTCGGCACCGGATTCTTTGATGCCATCAATCAGATGAAGGCACCTGCGCAGGCTTTGGCGCAACATGCTCTCGGGTTTGCCGAAGGCGGTGGTGTGAACATCGAGCGGAATCTGCTCGCAAGGATAAATATTGGTGGCGAAGTGTTGGGCAAAGACACCGTAGGAGAGGTATCCGCTGAGAAAAACCGCCAGGATGATGCCATGCGGCAGGCCATCATGGAGCAGTCCAGAAGGTCTGGTGACCTGGCGAGTACCGTTCGTGGTCTCACACAGCGTCCGCTATCAGTACAGGTCGCAGGCCGTGACATGGTACGAGCCACCCAGCCTGATGTTGATCGTATTGCGGCCAGGAGACTCTGATGGTAGCACCAGTACGCATTTTGAAACCCACACCGAACCAGGTGCCAGTGCAAGACCCATCGGCAGGTGTTGGTGTGATACTGACGCCAGAGGGATCTGTTGTCCAAGTATGCACGGGATGTCCTGAGGTCACATGGAAAGGGCCGATAAAGCAACTGTGGAATCCACCCCCGGGTTCGGAAGCACTTGAATCAGACGAATACTACGCTCCTTGGTGGGATGAATATCCGTACTATATGATTGCAGGAAGCACTCTCGAAATATACCCAAATAGGGTGCATTATGGAACCTGTGATTTTATCGCCTCTTTTAATGGTGTTGAGTGTCCCGTGGTAGTTCGATTGAACCACTACTATACCGATTATTGGGGAACACCTGATAACATTGACGAGCGATGATCTAATGGTATCTCCAACACGCATACTAAGGCCAATGCCGAACCCGGTGATTGTGACTGACCCATCTGTCAATGTTGGCATTCGATTGAAGCTACAGAGCAAAGGTGGAGATAGGTCATGCACCGGATGTCCAAAGGTCACATGGATACCACCAGCCAATGGGCCGCCACCATGGTGGCCAGAAAGCTACGGGTGGACTCACTATCAGATTGTAGGAAGCATGATTATCCTGGACACGTTCGTATATCCGAATGGAGTTTATGATTTTAAGGCAGTGATCAATGGAGTCGAGTGTCCGATGATAGTGCGTGTTAATACCGATTATGGAATGCCGGGATAGAAATCATCATGCCTAATGCACTCCTTCTTACTCAAGACCGCAACCGTCTAGCCAGCGCAACGCTCGTGGCGTCTTCTGTGCGCCCGTCGCGGGTGGTTTCCAGGCTGGCGGTTAATAGGCGTGGTAACGGTGTTCTCGGCCTCACAGGCGCCTACAGGGGCGACGTTGACGCGGTTTTTGACCTGGAGGTGGTGGCAGGTCACACGCCACGAGCCACGAAGCCAAACTATGTTGGGATTGGCTCTGGTACGATGGGTGTTGACGTGGCGGTCGGCGCGGTTAATCAGAGCATTGACGTGGAATGCACCTCTGCGGGCATCACCGAGGTCACCGCCTCAACGGTTGTTGAGGGCGTGAAGTTTCTTGCCAAGAAAAAAGGCGATGCCGGTAACCGGCTCACGATCACCATTGACGACTCTGGCAAGATGTTTCGAACGACAGACTTCTCCAGTCTTGTGGAACTGAAAACAGGCGAGACTTCTGTCTCGAGCCAGTCAGGACTGGATTGGGGTACGGTGTCAGGAACGCCAGACCGAGTGCCTGTTGATGCCAAACGAGCTTGCATCAACGGTGACCATGCGACGATCTATAGGCAGTGGAAAACCTACGAGGACGGGAAATGGACGTACCACTTCCTTCCTGCCTTCACCCGGGACTATCCCGAGGGTGCCAAGATCGAGTTCGTGACCGGCTCTTGCGCTGTCACCCTGACAGATGGTGCCACGACAGAAACCTACCCGAATATCGTCTCCGGCTACGACATGCTTGTCGCCATCCGGGATCATTCCTTACTGGCGTTGATCGAGGGTGTTGTCAGCGACGATCCAACGCCAGACAACCTGCTGGCGGCGATTGACCTTCGCACCCGCACCACCGCGCTACTGCTGTGGAACAAAGGATCAGGTTCAAAGTATGCCACCGGGTTTGACCCATGCGAGGTTTTTTCCCAGGCCAATACGGAGATCATCACTGCGGAATGTGTCGCCGCGACATCACAAGAGAATGCGGGTGTTGGCAGGGAAAGATGGAGCGTCAAGGGTTCGGTCTCGGGCGACCTCGGCGTCTTGGCCACTGGCGAAACCATCGCGCTTGCTGAAGAGTTCTCACTGACCATCCCACCGAGACTTCCTCCTGGTTGGGACACCCCCAGAGGTCGCCTATCGTCAAAGGTCTCCCTCGCATCCAGAACCGGCACAGAACTCCCAGCGATAATCTGCGTGGATCGTTTGCGCACGGGCCCGAATGCCAAGGATGGGAGCTACACATTTACTTACAAAAAGCGTCCAACAGATGAGTGCAACTGCAATGACCAAGAGTACAAGAAACTTCCCAGCAGCGATTGTCTGGGTGTTGCCGATCCAAACACGGGAGGAACCAGTGACATGAAGCCCGAGGTTCAGTCACGCCTAGTCGCTCTCACAGAGTGGCTACGCGGTTTCAGCATGTTAAACACGGAGTCGAAAGAGGGCCCAATTGGTGGAGGTGCAGGTCGCATAAATTATACGGGTGATTATAGTGATCTGACCGCCGCCAAAGAGGTGTCGCAGCTACTGTCCAGAACGCTAGAACAAATTGGAGAAAGCCCGTCCGCATTGGCGGTGTGGGATCAATGCTTCACTCAGGTTCAGACGGATTTGTCTCCCCTGGGAAGTCCACCGGCGGTGGGTGTTAATGACGTCGCACGTTTTTTTGGGTACTTTGCACCAGGTACTGCGACGCCTCCAGCGGGTATTACTTACAGATCGAATGTCTGGCCAGTGGGATTCCTGCTCAAATTAAAAGGAAATAAATGGCTCCAGGGTTATGAGCCTAACTGGAATCTACTTAAACGGTACAAAGTCCATCATGCGTATTGGAAACCAAACACACACGTCATCGAGTTCGGGGTAGATTATGCGGGAAACTATTTTGTCGAGCCTGGGAATGGCCGCAGGTATCTGGCACAGATTACCGGTGATGGTATCTCAGGGGCGAATGAACCCGACTGGGACAGCATTACAGGGGACGATTTCACACCGGATGGGAATGTAGGTTGGAAATGGTACGGGCTCGGCATTTTATATGATTTCTGGAAGCCTATGTCATCACCTCCACAAAACGGTATCGTTAGAAAACCTGTAAGTGGAGACAGGGTTGGCGCGGTGTTTAATCAGCTTGTCTTTTCAGAATCAGACGCGCCAGCATGGAGCCATCTTGTTTATATGGCAGAAATCCTGAGCGGCACGATAGAGTTTTGGACACCAGCCACTCAGTATGCTTTAGGGACGGTGGTTCAGCCAGGCGATGGTCATTTCTACCAGGTAACGCAGGCCGGTATAAGCGGGACTGATTGTCCTCGCTTTGCGGAATTCGACAGCGGTCCCATTATGGATGGTTCTGCTAAGTGGGAAAGGTCTGGCACTTCGACGAGTGCTACTGCTACTGCTACGGGTACTAACACGAGTCTCCTGTACAGTCTGACGAGTTTCCAAACCATCTACCGGAAGCGGTATGAGAACTGGATGGCCAAGTGCAAGGCTGAAGCAGGTCTATCCCCTTTTGATTCTGCCAGTGCGGGAGGCACCAGTGTTTTGGCTGTAAAGTCTGACACCTCGTGCTGGCAAGATACCGGTGACGCCTATTGGTGGGAGTCAGATAACGGTTTCCTCGGTGCATTCACGAACGTAGAATATGCCACGGCCAAGATGTTCGTGTGTGACGACAAAAAACTGGATGGCACGATTGCAATGACTCACGAGTTTGCGTTCGTCATCAAGGTCAATGATGGATGCATTGGCAGGCTGAAGGAGGGTGATAACGTCGCCATCACCATAGGCGAATCCGCATTGCCCGGCACATACCAGTCAGGCGACAAGCTGATGGTGGCGTTGGTCGGCGGTGGGCCAATCAATCTGCACGACGGCCGGGATGCTCAGTCGATATCAACCTGGTCGGTGGCCGGTTCGACGAGTGGTCGATCTACTGACTGGGTGCTTGATCTTACCAATCCACAGCCGGTTACGGTCACCGGAGCCACTTTGACACTCGCGCCAGGGGGTATCCCGTGGAAACTGGGTGACCACTACAGCGTCGGCATCGAGTCTGCCGCTTTGCGCTGGCGGAAGAATGCTGGTGCCTGGTCTGGAGACCTGGCGATTTCGGATGGGACGCCGGTGGATAGCGGATTGTCGCTGACCGTGATGGATGGTTCCACGCCATCCTGGGTGGTTGGGGACAAGGTGAGTTTTGCGGCCGAGCAGGTTTTCTCTCCAAGCAATGTCATC
>JBAXSA010000272.1:0-4357 GCA_037130945.1 Pseudomonadota bacterium
CAGTATCGCGATGGAACCGATGGCCGCCAGGGGCAGGATGTGTTCGGCACTGACCTTGGCCAGCGGCGAGTCATACACCGGCAGATTCAGGGACAGATCGCGGATCAGATCGGCCGAGAAACGCTGCGCCACATCGACATCGGCCTGGAGGCTTTGCAGCAGTTCCTTGAGGCGCGACTCCACCACCGGGGTAAATTGCGTATCCAATACCCGGCGAATCTCCTCCTGTAGCGCCCCCTTGGCTTGCAGTTGCTCCACCGTCATCTCGCCGACCCGCTGTTCCACGCGGGCGGTGGCCTGTTCGGCTGCATCCCGAACCTGATCCGCCGTGTCGCGAAGCCGCTGACGGTAGCTGTCGCGGATACGGGCGCGTTGTTCGCGTTCCTTCTGGCGGGCTTCGGTCATTTGGTCTTCCAGGCGCCGCTTGTCCTCGTCGCGCTGGCCGCGCTGGATCGCCAACAGGGCGCGGCGGCGATCCAATTCATGACGCAACTGGATGGCGAGTTGCTTGCCCAGGCGTTGGCGGCGATCCGCCAGCAATCTCGGCTGACGGGCCTGCAACTCGTCGTACAACCGGCGCTTGAAGGTCTCTATTCCGCCGCCATCGGGATTGGCGACAAAGAACAGACGATCAGCCGCCGCCGCCCCAAACTTCTGGTGAAAACGCGCTTCGATCTCGCGCCTTTGCCCGGGATTATCGAGCAGATCGGCATGGGTCACCACAAAATAGATGTCCTCCAGGTTGCCCTTGAGGAGCAGAATCTGCTCGATGAAATTCACCTGCGTCTGGTTGATGACCGATCCCGTGGCCTGGAAGACAAAGATCACGACATCGGCCTGCACCGTTTCAGCCCGGGTGGAGACCACCTGATCGTCGTCGTTGAACCCCGGCGTATCGACAAAAACCACCCCCGGCGGAATGCTCAAGCCGGCGGCGGTCAGCTCGATTTCCGTCAGTCCTTCGGTGGATCGGCTCAAGATCGCCAGGGCCTCGGCACCGGCAAACTCGCTGCGTTGACCGGCGGCATCGATGAGCGTGGCCCGTGCTTCTTCTCCCGCTACATGGCGCAAACGCACCAGGGTCTTGGTGGTCGGGGTCGGACGGGCGGGCAATTTGACGCCAGTCAGCGCATTGATCACGGAGCTTTTCCCGGCGTTCCATTCGCCCACGAAGGCGCACACCAGGTCACCCGTGGGCGCTTGCGCCGAAATCCCGGCTTGAGTCGCCAGATCATAGAGTTCTTGCCAGTTTTCCATCGGTTATTTCCTCAAGGTGGGGGAGAAGGTGCCGGGTGGCTTTTGTCGAAGGCCCAGGTATTGTTAATCCAGAAGATTGCCCGTGAACAGATGCACGCCATCACGCCCATTCGCCTTGGCTTGATAAAGCGCCTGATCGGCGGCTCGTATCAAGCGATCCACCAGGTCATGAATGGCAACCTCGGCGTGCTGTCCGGCATATTCGGCCACGCCAATGCTCACGGTCACGGGTGGATGCGGGGGCTGTGACGACTGGGCAACGGCAACGCGTACCCGTTCGGCGATCATGATGGCTTGAGCTTGGCCGGTGTTCGGCAAGATCACGATGAATTCCTCGCCGCCATAGCGCGCGGCGGTATCCATCTGGCGTAGCTGCTGTTTCACGACCTCCGCCGTCTGGCGCAGGGTGTGGTCGCCCGCCAGATGTCCATGTCTGTCGTTGATCTGTTTGAAGTGATCCAGATCCAACAATAGCAAGGCGATCGGCTGTTTTTCCCGATTCACCTCGGCAAGGCGTCGCTCCAGGACATGCACGAACTCATGGCGGTTGATAAGACCCGTCAGATAATCGAAACGCAGTCCTTGCAGGCTTTTACTCAAGGTTTCCGGTTTGTGAATCCGTACCTCGTCATTGAATCCCAAAAGCCACCAGCGCAAGGCCCAACTATCGACCACCGTGCCGGTGACCCGAAAATAGCCAGCTTCCGAAGGACTGATGACGATCTCTTGGCCAATCAATGGCCGTTCGTCCAGATAGGGACGTACCCTGTCCCTGAATTCAATCTCGATGTCCAGCGTCTGGCCCTTGGTAAAGTTCAATCGACCCTGGGAAAGGTACTCGTCCAATCCGCTGAAATGGGCGGGAAGGCGGACGGGATCTTCCGTGATCGTCACCTGATCGATGCGATGCAACGCCAGCAATACCGCATCGGCATAATCCCGAAACGAAGCAACGGCATACAGAACACCGTTGCGCTTGATCAGACCCAGCGGATGAATCAGGCCGCTTTTGCTGTCGCCAGTGACGTCATGGTAACGGATTGTGGCACAGCGGTTTTCAAACAGGGCTTGTTGAAAAGCATCCAGAACCGCCGGGATGATGACCGGTGGTTTTAATATCTCCTGCCAGACATCGACCCTTTCGACCCGTTCCAGCCAGTGTTTCAAATGGGCGTGCTGATTCAGGATGGTATCCGCCTCGTCCAGCACGGCTGGCAAATCGGGGAGGATGGCGGTTGGCAGGAGTTCCGCCAAATGTTTACGCGCCAAGGCGCACAATAGGGCTTCCGTGGGTGTCATACGTCAATCCTCATGGGCATTCTTCAGGTTTTCTAATTGTGACACCCAAGTGGCGAAATGCGGACATTTTTCCCGGATCACGTTCAGGCCGATCATTTCCGCCACCATTGGACCGATAGCAGCCTTTGCGCCTTTGTAATCGGGCAGTTCGGCAATAATCCGTTTGCTCGGGGCAGAATGCGGCCCGTCATCAATGTCTTCAGGCGTCGCGTACTCATCAGCAATGGCCTGGAGCGCGCCAATCTGCTTCTCGTGTTGGTCGTAGAAAGACCGGAAAGCCGTCGGATCTGAAAAGAGATAGGCCTCGTACTCGTGCAACTGGATGTATGGTAAAAACCGGTTATCACCAATGTCATTGGCGAACGCTTGCTCAAGCGCCTCCACCCGCTTGTCAGGCAGATGGCGAAGTTTTTCGACACTGGTCAACCCTGGAAAGTCGGCATGAATAGCGTAGAGGTCGATCATGGTCGTGAAAAACACGTCAGATCCTTTTTCCTGCGCGAGAAATCGCAGGATGTCACTTTTCATCGGCTCATAGTAGCGTCCCCCGCCCCTATGCACCCTTCCCCTTTTTCTGGCGTGGGCAATGAGGATGGGATACAGATACACGCACAGACGGGCGAGGTGTGGCTTGAGTAACGTGTCGGCGAATGTAAGCTCGGTTTGCCCTTCGGCAAAGAGGTAGAGGCGGGACATCAGTGAGGGCCTCCCCCAATGATATTTTTCTCCCAGACTTCTCCGAGGCTGTATTCATCGAGCCAGGCTTCCAGTTGTGCCCCATCAGGCCGCATGAACCGGGATTCCCTGCCTTCCCGATTCACCACAATGACATCTTCAGGGACAAAGTGATCTAGGAAGGCACTCGATTGGGTGCTGATCAGCACTTGCGTATGGTGCGAGGCTTTCTTGAACAGCGCCGCGATCACATTCAGCGCGTAGGGATGCAGCCCCAATTCCGGTTCGTCAACAATGATCAGCTCCGGCAGTTCGTCCTCTGGCTGCATGAGCAGGGTCACCAGACACATGGCGCGTAGCGTGCCATCCGAGAGCTGGTGGGGGCCGAACACCTGATCTGATCCGGTATCCCGCCAGTTCAGGATGGTGTCTTTTTGGTTGGGACTGGCTGGATCGAGATCGAAGTCATCAAAGAACGGCGCAATCAGACGGATGGTTTTTACGATCCGGCGGTAGGCGGATCCCTCGTTTTCCTCGCGAAGGCGCAGCAGGAAGGGGGCCAAGTTCCCGGCGTCGGGCATCAACCAACGGTTATCGCCGAGGTAACCATGCAGGCGAACCCGAGCCGTCTGAGACGTATCGTGGAAGTGATAAACCCGGCAACGGCTGAGTAGATGCCGAAAGACTTTGGCCGTGGGCTCTCCCTCATCGGCCTTCTGGCCAATTCGCGTTTCCTCATGCCCCGACCCGAGAAGTAAAGACTTTGGATTCGCGTAACCCGTCTGGAGGAAGCTCAAACTTTCATCGGCGAAAACCAGCGTATCCCCTGCGGCGTGGAACAAACGCATGGCATAGGTGTCCACGCCGTTTTCCACTTCAAACAGGAGTTGGGCCTCCATTTGCGGGGTCACCTTGGGGCCAAAGTGTAGAAGGGACTGTGCCCTCCCGGTGTCGCCAATGTACCGCTGGAGGCGCCTTGCCATCATCTCGTTCAGCATCTTGAAGAATGAGACAAGGTTGCTCTTGCCAGCCCCATTCGCGCCGATCAATACATTCAGGGGATGCAGTTCAAGATCCATCGCCCGGATGGATTTGAAGCCCTTGAGAATCACACGTTGCAATTTGG
>JBAXSA010000273.1:0-4344 GCA_037130945.1 Pseudomonadota bacterium
GTGCCGTCACCACGGACGGCTTTGATATTACCTCGTTCCAGGGCTAATAGGACGCTACCCCGCTGGGTCTTTCCGACTCTTTTCAGGGTTATTCCATATTCAAGTGGTGATGATGCAAAAGAACCTGTCGTGCGATGAATAGGTGTCAAGGCATCGTCCATACACTTCATGATTTGATGCTCCAACGCAGCCAATGTCGGCTATTGGGATTTCTGGCTTTCGATCCAGGCTTGAATATCTGCGGGATCGTATCGACGATGCCTCCCAACCTTGACGAATCGCGGCCCTTTTCCGGTCATCCGCCATTTGTCCAGGGTGTGGGGTTGAATGCCGATGATGGCCGCTGCCTCGTGCTTATTGAGGAGTCGGGAAATGAGAGTGTTTTGCATGGCTGCCTCATACCTTAAAAAATACGTTTATCCGGTATGGGGAATTAAAGTACAGATAAGTAATGAATACTATGATCTATACGACGCATAGGGCACCCTATTCGTCGCATAGGGTGCCATTTGCAGCAGAGGGTGCCTTGTGCGCGGAGATGGTGCCCTATGCGGGTGAGGGTGCCATTTAGGCCGGAGAGGGTGCCCTCTGCGTCGCAGAAGGCAGGGAGATGGGTTTGCGCTACAGCCCTTTAAGCCAATTACGGGCGGTCTTGAATTTGACTGGCACTATGGTTGTTATTTCAATGGCGGCTGCATCCTTGCTGGTGAATCTATCCCGGTTCTTTTCATACCAGGCCAGGGCTTCTTCTTTTAGAGAATTGTTTTCGGCATGCCGGAGATTGGCAAGCTTAGCCATGTGCTCGCGTATGGCGTTGTCGGTCGATTCGTCAAGCTCCAGATCTCTTTGAGAATATTCGATGTCCTTTTCATGTTCAGTCATGGCAGAGCCCAATGCGTGCATCGTAGCCATCAGCTCCTTGATCAAATCCAATGCCTCAGGATCTTCAACGATCTTTTCTATGGCATTGAGTTGCTCAAAGGCCTGCTCTGCGTATTTCCGCAAATGCAAAACTTCAAACGAGCAATGCGGACTGATCAGATACTCAAGAATTGTGCGCATGAAAAAGCCCCCTTCAAAGGCTTGGCCTTCAGAAAGGATCGCCGCACCAACCTGATGAAGGAGTTCAGGCTTTCGGGTCGCGACTCCCTAGGTGTGGCGAATAGCAGGAATAATTTCCTTCTACTGAAACTGGTACCCGATGCGCCCACCGAATCCACCGAATCTGGTGGGTTTGGTGGGTTTTGGTGGGTTTTATTTGGCCAGTGGAAATATCGAAATATTTTGAGGCTGCACCAATTTGTCTCAGGTCAGATTATTCGGGATTCGCGCATCAAACCTTCGGCATACCGTAACCCAAACCGTTGACTGCCTTGCGAAAGCGTTCTTCAAATTCGACCTTGACCACGAGCTGCTTGGATCCAGCCAACCGGCATAGGGCGCTGGTTTGCTCGTGCTTGGCGATCAATTCGGCAATGCCGGCGTCAGCGCATTCGATGTACAGCACCGTGCCGATGTTCTTTAGGGCGCTGGCCTGGCGGCCAGTAGTGGACAGAAATCCTTCAACAATATCCGGTAGGCCTTGGGGATCACGCGCCTCCAGAAAATCCCTCAACTCATCAACTCGGCGGCCGTTTTCCACCGCGTTCAGGATTTTGGCTCGATCCAGCCGCCACAGGTCATCCCCTTCCCGTTCTGTCCAAGTCTCCAGGAACAAGGTTTCCTCGGTGGAGAGTACCCCGGACGCAACCCTGATTTGCAGGCTCGGCAATATGGCCAGTACACCCTTCGCCTCAAGCCTGCTTGGCTGGTAATCGTCTGACTCTCCCAGGCAATAGGCACCCAGCAGATTCAGGCGGAACCAGCACAAGCCGTCATAGCGGCTTAGGAAACTCATGTCGTCGGTTCCCCACAAATCACTATAGTCACAGGGAACCTGCCAGGGTTCGACATAGGCCACATCAATCATGCCCAAGGTCGCGGCGTATTCGAACAGCAGACAGGAAAGATAGCGCTTTTGTAGGATCGACCAACCGTGGAATCCCGAGTGACCCAGGCTACCGTAGTTCGCTTCTCCAATGTACAGATCCCAAGGTTGCCGGGTTACTTCGAAGGTATGACCCGCAGCCTGCATGTAGCGGGAAAAGACATCGAACTCGACCCAGCGATCCACTGGGCATTCCCGCATAGCCTCATTGACCACTGCACGGCGGCTCACGGGAGCGATCATGGTTCGCTTACCCTTGCCCTGCTGGCCCTTGATGGCATCGACGCGGTTGAACTCATCAAACAGCTTGGTCTTCAACCAACGCTGCCAGATCCCGCGCAAGGTCTCAGCGGGTTTTCCAAGCGCATTGCGGCCAGCCTTGGTCAGCGCGAGTTTCTTGCCGTGCAGTTCCGCCAACCCTCCCGCCTGAATAAGCAACAGCCAGGCAAAAGCCTTGATTGATCCGATAGCCTCAGACCCTTCGGATTTCCTGGCCTCCGGAGGATAGAAGTCGCCGCCAGCCAGCACACCTGCAAGTTCTCTAAGCGTAACAGCTCCAGGGAGAGAGGTTTTGTCGCTGACGGCGAGTTTGCCGAGATCAACGAGGCGCAACACGATGACCAGTTCGGCCAGTGCATCCCGTTCCGTGTCACGGCGAATCAGAGGGATCTGGTGGGTAGTGAGACTAACCTTGGATTTCTTGCGGGTGAGTCCCTGGTCGCTTTCCTCCCATTGGTATGTCTTGTCGACTCGCTCAAAAGTCTCCGGCACTTCGGCCACACTGGCCAGGGAAGCTGACGCAGGTTTTGGCACGAATTGGCGTAGGCGTTCGGCAAGATCTTCAGGGACGGTCAGCCCGCCCCCGCCGTAGCGATCACCCCGGTAAATGAACAGACGCAGTGGGGAGGGGCTTTCTCCGTAACTCTTTTCATTCTTGGTACTAAAAACTGGCGAGACACCATACTTGGCCCGAAACCGCCCCGCATCAAAAATGCCCAGAGCGGAATACATGGTTTCGGCGACGGCCAGCCGCTGTGTTCCATCCAGACGTTCCCACAGGCTATGCAATTTCTCTCCAGCCAGGTGTTCCTCGATGGCGGCAACCAACTCCGCCTTGCGTGTCGGTTTTTTGCCTACAGGCAACAGGCTCAGAAGGCTCTTAAGGTCATCACCATTCTGTAGCTCGAGCGCTGCCCGGATCGTCGGAATCGAAGAATTCTCAATTTGCGTTGCCATAAGCTGTTCCGTTAACTGTTGAGCATCAATGTTGCCAGGACTCAAATCCGCACCAGTTTCCGGTAATGGTGTTGGGCGGCCAGTGCCGTTTCTGTGATGCATATATTGGAAATCATAAGGTCATTATCAGGCGCAAACCAAATGTTCACTCATGATCCCCAAGAAACTTCCAGCTGCAGAGCCATAGTTGTCCATCATCTCGATCAACTCCGGTGGGTTTGGTGGGTTTTGGTGGGTTTCTTTTGGCCGGTGGGAAACTGGAAATTTCTGTTTGGCCATCCCGGCTGATGGGGGTGAAATTGGCACACCTGGCGGGGCTGTAAAAATCTCCAGTCTCCTCCGCCAGCAGGTAGCCAGATATAATTTGGCTGGTACTCGCCGTTTTTACATCGACCGGGAGCTTGGCCAGACATTCCAGCAATTCCCCAGACCCAGCAAGATGCTGTCGTCTTCAGGCCATACTGCCAGATTGCTGGGTCATCGGCCTTCTTCCCCGGTGGGTTTGGTGGGTTTTGGTGGGTTTTATTTGGCCAGTTGGGATCTTGAAGAAACAACGACGATGCATGAAACAAAGCAACAGCGCCTGGAGATAATGGGCTGGAAGGTCGGAACCACAGAGGAGTTCCTGCGGCTTACGCTCGATGAATCCGCCTATGTCGAGTTGAGGCTGACATTACGCGAGGTTGAAAGAGCGCCCATCGGCGCTAACCAAAACTGACCCGCTGATCCCTGCTGATTTGCTCGTTGCTGGCGCTGGGCTGGGCGCTCCTCGTGGCATCTTGGTGAAGCTCGCCGCCGAACCGGCTCTGGCCACTTCAGGTGGGTTTGGTGGGTTTCGGTGGGTTTTATTTGACCAGTTGGGGAACTGAATATTTCTGGCCGAGGTTGTACCGAGCTTCGGCCATCAGTTGAATCCGGCCAGGTTGGTGTTCTGGGAGAATGGCCGAGTATATTGGAAGAAATAACGGAGCTTACGCTATGAAAACCCTTTCATTGCAAGTCGAAGACCACCTCTATGAGGCGCTTGTTACCCTACTTCAACAGTTTCCCCAAGACAAAGTTCGGTGGCTCATATTGGGTTTTGAGGACACGGCACCACCGGAGCCTAAAAACCGGACAAG
>JBAXSA010000274.1:0-4303 GCA_037130945.1 Pseudomonadota bacterium
GAGCCCGTCATAGACGTTACCGAGCAATCCGGGCCCCAACTGCACCGACAGCAGCACCCCGGTAGGTTCAACCAGATCGCCGACGGCGAGTCCCCGGGTGTCTTCAAACACCTGGGCATCGGCATAACGGCCACGAATCCGAAGTACCTCGGCCTTGAGCTTTTCCTGGCGCTTGGCCGACGCAGTTGAACGAGGACAAACCAGAACCATCTCGTTTTTCATCAAGCCCCGCTGATAATTTTCAGGGATTTCGATGGTCACGAGATCGTCACGAATGGCGTCGAGTTTCAGCCTCTGATCCGTCGAGGAGTGGGGCGTCATCATGGTGTGATCACCTTCTGAATGAGTGCATGGATGGCTTCGGTGGCGCGTTGCTCGTCACGCTGGACAATCCACCGCTCGATCAGACCGAAACGGAGGACATAAAAAATGAGGGCCGTTAGGCTAAATTCGTGATCCTCGCCGGCACGGCGAAGCTCGGTTTCAGCCGCTTCCAGAAGCAGCCGACCGGCATTTGCCATATCACCCCGGCGAACTGATGCGACGTATTCCGGGAGAAAAGAGAAGCGTCGTTCCAAACGGAAAGACGGCTCTTCCCAGTACCGGATCAGATACGCCAATACATATCCCCGCCACCACCCGTCCGACTCGGCGGGGGCTGGCATGCCGAGCTCACGGCGACGGATCGCCGCCGTGGCCATGCGGAAATCCATAAACCAACCGAGATTCGTGCGCAGATCTTCCGGCAGCGTCTTCATGAAAGCCTCGATGCTGCGCAAATACGCCGCATCGCTCTCTTCCGAGGGGCGCGAAAAGGAGACACAAGACTGGTAGCGACGAAGCAGCAAGAGATCTTCCACAGCCAGCATTCCCTGAATACGTTTTTCCAGGTTGTGCCGGGTCAGTGGCAGGTTTTTGTTCTGGGGCAGCGGGGGCAGAAACGGAAGGCTGGTTGCCAGTGTGTAGTAGCCGCAGGATGCCATCAGCGCCCGACTCCCTCGAGAAAGGCCCTAAACCGAGGTTGGAGAAACCGCTCAAGCAGGGACACCAACGCCTGTTCGGTCAAGGCGATCTCGATCCCGGTGTCCGGGAGGGAGATGGTCAGACCTTCGCCCGAGGTACCCGTAGCCGAAAGGGTGACGCCCGCCCGCAACATTTCGGTGGCAAAGCCGCTGACAAAATCGGCGCGTTCCTCGGCGAGGAAGAGAATCATTTGTTCCTCCTCGGCCAGATTGGACGAATCCCGGACATCCCTGGCAATGGTCAGGATCATCGTCTCCAGGAATTTTGGATCGGCCAGTTTCTCCGAGACCATCCGTTGCAGATCCTGCCGGAAACGCTCCGTCAGACGGTTTTTAAGATCGAGAACCAAGTCCCTCGCCGCCTCCCGGAGTTCTTCCTCTCCTGCCCGGCGAAGCTCATCAGCGCGCTTGCGAGCGACTTCAATAATCTCTCCCGACTCCCTTTCCGCCTCTACGACCAAGGCTACGGCCTTGGCCCGGCCTTCCTCGACAAGACGCTCAGCCTCCTCGCGTCCCTTGATGATACCGTCATTCCGGAGCTGGGCGACCAATTGCTCCACACCGGCGGATATGGGCTGTGTGGCTGCTTTTTTCATGGGTGAATCAACCCCGCGGAATGTTATTGCTGAGCATCATGGCGAAGATGAAGGTGAAGACGGCGAAACCCTCAACGATGGCCGCTGGCGTCACCGAAATCCCGAAGATCTCCGGTTTATTTTTGGAGACCTGAATCGCGGCGGCGCAACAGATCCCCTGATATATCGCGCAGATCAACAGGGCAATGCCGGTGAGAAGCCCAATGCCGAACACGCCAGACACGCTAGCGGGGTTAATGGCATGTTCGGCACCAAACATCCGGCCGTTCAAGGTGAACATGATGACGATCCCGTAAATGTTCATGGACGAAGGGAGGGCCGACAGGCCAATGAATTTGCCATGTCCGCTATCCAGTTCGAGCATGGCACCCAAGGCCGCTTGTCCGGCAATGGCACAACCGATCGCGCTTCCCAGGGCGGACAGTGCGATCGGGGCAAACAGCCCGATCCAGCCGGGAATGAGATAAAGACTTTCCATTGGATTACTCCTGTGTGGTGGTATTGCGAAGCGGGGAAAAGGGGGTTCCATCCTCGGTATCAGTCCAGCTCAGAAATTCAATGAAATTCAGACGGAGGCCATGAACCGCCCCCCCCATGATCGACAACATCAAATTCAAGACATGACCGATGAGGATAACCAAAGGACCAAAGATAATTCCGAAGGCACCTGTCGTATGGATGATCTGGAGACCCTGGTCGTTAAAGACCTGGGCTAACGAGGCACCTGCCAGACAGAGGGCAAACAGCCGGAGATAACTCAGGGTATCCCCAAACGCCTTCGTAAAATGGATCAGGGAGTGAATACCTTCCCAAAGCTGCAACAGCACCTGTTTTACGCTGACTGGCGCGTAATGGCCCGTAAACAACAACACCAGCAGAGCGCCACTTCCTATGAGATACTCGCTCCACAGGGTCAATGAACCGGACAGATAGGCCACCAATCCGCCAACCAGCATGAAGATCCAGCCCAATGGCCCGAAGGCGTACCAACGAGGCCAGTACTTCAGGATCTTCACGGTATTGGCGATACTCAGATGGGCGACACCCAGAACCAGCGAGAGCTTGATCATGGTGTCTGTATCGTGAGCACTAGCCAGCCATACTGAGTGCAATACCCCACCCTCGGGAGGATCCATTCCGAAATAGCTGCCCAGCAACACCCCGGCGGTGAGCGATCCTCCGGTGAGCCAAACCGCCAGCGCCCGCAGCCGACGCGCAGCCGCCGTTTTGCCCATTCTCGACCAGCCCCAGAGAAGCGCGATCAGGAAAATTCCCGCGTAACCCGCGTCGCCGAGGATAATGGAGAAAAATATTCCGAACGAGATAAACACCACAATGGAGGGATCCCACGAGCGATACCCAGGTGTCGAAAAGAAACCCACCAAGTCCTCGCCGCCCTGAAAGACACTCGGATTTTTCAGGAGCGTGGGGGGGCGATCCTCGTCGGCGGGTTCTTCAAAACACACCGCCAGACCGCGTACTTCGGCGAATTTCACGACGCGGGGTTGATCCGCCGCCGGCACCCAGCCCTGCAACGCGAAAAACTGGGGTTCCACCCAGATTTCCCCCGCCACACGCCGCCTTGCGATATCGTCATTAAAGGCCGCCAACCCACGGGTCAGAAACGGTAGGTAGCGTGTGAGATCAGAGCGCTCGTCCTTAGCAGCATCCAGTTCGGCCTCGATCTCATCTAGCTGGCGCTCCAACTCTTGGATGTTTCTGCCACCCATCCGCAGCCGCTGAACCGGCATGGTCTCGTCGGGCGGTGGCTCCCGGGACACGGCGACGACAAAGGCCGACCAGCCATCCTCACCGACCACCTGCCAGGGGGGGGCCGAAGCCGATATTAAACCCACTTGGGCCTTGGGCATTCGGTAAAACCATAGCCTCAACCCCGCCAATTCACCGAGGGCGGGCAAACGAAAATACCCCCAATGGCGCAGATTGCTAGCATAGATTTCCAGATTGTCCTTCCAGTCGGTCAAGTTCTGGATCGCGACACGATTGGTCTCGATGCGTTCCAAGAGTTCTGGAAAGGAGATTCTGGGCGAGGTACGGCGGGGTAGGAGCTTTTCAGGACAATCATTGAGGTAACGAACCGCCCGCATAGCCTGTTCCGAGTACGGTATGTCAGAACGGTAGTTCCGGGCTAGGGGAATGATATGGCAGATTCCCAACTCTTGTAGGCCCAACAGGGTGTCTGCCTGTTGTTCGGGCGGGCCGAGGATCGAGCATTTGGTCAGTGTAACGATACTCATGTGTTAGTGCGCCTCTGCTTTGGCCTTGGCGATCTTGGCGCGAACGACCTCCGCTCGCTCCATGTCGGACAGAAAGATCCGGATGCGTTGTATATCCCGCTTGGCCTGCGGAATCAGCACCTTCTCAAACAGGTTCACCCGCTGCGCGGTTTTATTGAGGGCATCGGACAGGCACCGGTACCGTTCTCTCAGAATTGACACCCGCACCGTCAGACTGGCCAGGGCGCGCAGTCCCTCAAGAAAGGCATCGAGCCAGAACGGCGTGGATAACAGGCTATAGGGTTTTGTTTCAAAAGAAACCTGCTGGAGAACCGGCAAACGCACACCCACGATATTTTCGATCCGGGTATCCATCCCAACCCTGGACACCATCCCCTCGACGTGATGCAGCATGCCTGGCAGCATCGGAAACCGGCCTGGCAGGGCA
>JBAXSA010000275.1:0-4277 GCA_037130945.1 Pseudomonadota bacterium
CGGCCCCGGCATGGCCATCTTCAGCCAATACAGTGGTGTGCTGGAGGCTGGCGGTAAACCGATGAGCGTGCGTATTGCGCTACAACTCATCAACCGCTTTCTGTCCGAGGACGACTTCGACTACGACACCCAATTCTGTCTGCACTGGTTTGAGGGTCTGGGCTGGGTCACCGGCAAGTTCGGCGAGGCCGATGTCCTTGCCCGCGCCAAAGGTACCAGCGTGGCGGGCCTGGTGGAGGCCGGCGTAATAGCCAGCGGTCAGGGCCAATTACGCCTCTTGAAGTGGCCCGAATACCCGCATGACTGGTCACCCGAACGAGATACCCGCACGCCCATCTGGGAAGCCCTGCACCAGATGATTCGCGCCCTCAATCAGGAGAGCGAAACCGCCGCTGGAGCGTTGCTGGCACAGATGCCCACCCGGGCCGAGTCGATCCGCGCCTTGGCCTACCGGCTCTATACCCTGTGCGAACGCAAGGGCTGGGCCGATGACGCCCGCGCCTACAACGAATTCATCACCTCATGGGATGGCATCGAACAGGCCGCGAGCAGGACGGGACGAGTGAACGCGCAGAGTGAACTGGAGATTTGAGGTCACAATCATGATGAAAAGTTATGAAGCGATTTATAACCACGGCATTATCGAATGGGTGAACGCCCCCCCGCCGGTACAGCACTTCAGAATGGTTATCGTGGTTGAGCAACCGGAAAGTACGGTTCCAAGCACAGTACGCAAGCCTCGCGTTCCGCCTCCCGAACTCAAAGGTAGCGTGAAATGGCTTGGTGATCCTTTCGAGCCAGTTATTTCCGAGGAGGAATGGGAAGCTTCCCTGGATCGAACCGCACGCCAGATTGCCGGTGATCTAGAGGCCTTCAAATGAGGGTGGAACCTATCCTGATATTGGATACGCATATTTGGATCTGGTGGATAGAGCAGGACGACCGTTTGCCGAATCGTCTGCAGCAACTGATCCGGGATTTTGACGGCACGGTGGCGATTTCCGCAGCCTCTGTTTACGAAATGACTCTCTTGGCGCAGCGACAAAGAATCAAGCTAAGTTTGGATATCGACGACTGGATTCGGCACGCAACCCAAGACGTGGATATCGATATCTTGCCGGTCAACGCTACCATAGCTCAATCAGCAGGTTGCCTCCCGCTACATCATGGCGACCCGCTGGACAGAATCATCATTGCCTCGGCTTTACATCATGATGCGATACTCGCCAGCCGTGACGGCCGATTTCCAGACTACGATGTTCTCAAAGAACGCCTGATTACGGGAAAGGATTGATGTCGATGTTACTCAAGCCCTGGCGTGAAATCGCTATCCCTCACGAAGACGTACTCAAGGGTACGTTTCAACAGGCCGAGTTCGCGGCCGATCTGTCGCGTGTGCATGCGGGCACGGCCAGCCCCGAGTATCAGAATCCGTCGCTGTTCTTCCAGCGTACCTTCATCACCGAAGGAATGCGATTGCTGCTCGACTCCGTTGTCAAGCGTCTGTCTGGCCGGGGTGGCGACCCGGTCATACAGCTCCAGACAGCCTTTGGTGGCGGTAAAACCCACACCATGCTGGCCGTGTACCACCTTGCACGCGGACAGGCACCTCTGAGCGATCTACCCGGTGTGCCCGCCATTTTGGACGCGGCAGGCATCACCGAGTTGCCTGCCGCGCGGATTGTCGTGCTGGACGGCAACCAATCCGCACCCAATCAGCCGGTGCAGCGTGCGGGTCAATCCCTCCGCACACTGTGGGGAGATTTGGCTTGGCAGTTGGGCGGTGCCGAGGGGTATGCCTTGGTAGCGGATGCCGATGCCTCGGGGACATCCCCCG
This sequence comes from Pseudomonadota bacterium, assembly GCA_037130945.1. GTDB lineage: Bacteria > Pseudomonadota > Gammaproteobacteria > Chromatiales > Chromatiaceae > JBAXSA01. Next base: position 1,838 of record JBAXSA010000275.1, read on the forward strand.
GCAAGGCGGTGCTGGCCACATTGCTTTCCCAGTACGCGCCCTGTGTGATCCTCGTCGACGAGCTGGTGGCCTACATGCGTCAGTTCGAGGAAGGAAAAACACTCACGGGCGGCACCTTCGATGCGAATTTGTCCTTTGTGCAGGCACTCACCGAGGCGCTCAAAGCCGTGCCGACGGCCGTGCTACTGGCCTCACTGCCAGAATCAGACAAGGAAGCCGGTAGCCAGCGTGGGGTGAGGGTATTGGCGGCCTTGTCCCATTACTTTGGCCGGGTGCAGGCGTTGTGGAAACCCGTAGCCACGGAGGAGGCATTCGAGATTGTTCGCCGACGCCTGTTTACCGATCTCAACGATAAACTGGCGATGGTGTCTGTGTGCCGGACGTTCGCCGATTTCTACCTGGCCAACCGCGACGATTTCCCGCAGGAAACCCAGGAGAGCCGCTATTTCGACCGTCTAATAAACGCCTACCCGATCCATCCGGAGGTGTTTGACCGGCTCTACGAGGACTGGTCAACACTCGACAATTTCCAGCGAACCCGGGGGGTGCTGAAGTGGATGGCCAAGGCGATCCATCGCTTGTGGAAGGATGGCAACAACGACCCGCTAATCATGCCGGGGAGCTTGCCGCTCTACGATGCCGATACCCGCCATGAGGCGATTTACTACCTGCCGCCTGGTTGGGATCCGGTGATAGAACGCGACGTGGATGGCGAGCGAGCCGAGACCACCGAGATCGAGACCCAGGACGCCCGGTTAGGCAGTATCCAGGCTTGCCGCCGCGCAGCGCGAACCATCTTCCTGGGGAGCGCGCCCAGTACCGCGAACCAGATGGCGCGGGGGCTCGAGCTGACGCATATCGTCCTGGGTGTGGCGCAACCGGGCCAGCAGATCGGCCTCTACAAGGACGCGCTGCGTCGCCTGGGTGACCGCCTGCACTATCTAAACACGGCCAACAACCGCTTCTGGTTCGATACACGCCCGAATCTTCGGCGCGAAATGGAAGAACGCAAGCGCCGTTTTCAGGACAAAGAAGACGTGTACCCCGCCATCCGCGACCGTGTGCAGAAGAGTTTTGCCAGCGGTGGCTTGTTTGGCGGCACACACGTTTTCACGGCCAGCGGCGATATCCCCGACGACTGGCAGTTGCGGCTCGTCGTCTTGCCGCCGGATGCCGCATTCAGCCGCAGCGAGCAGAGCTTTGCCATAGATCGCGCCACCGGAATTCTAAAGAAGCGAGGCGACCAGCCACGTTTCAAGCAAAACCGCCTGATCTTTCTCGCCGCTGACTTTGACGCCGTGGGCCGTCTGAAAGATCAGATTCGCTCTTACCTGGCCTGGCAATCTATCGTGGCCGATATCCGGGAGTTCAAGCTCAATCTGGATCAATTCCAGGCCCGGCAAGCCAACCAGAACCTCGACGATGCGAACGAGGCACTACGCCGCATGATCCGCGAGGCCTACCGGTGGCTTATAACCCCCGTGCAAGAAGCCCGGCCCAAGGGATTGTCGGAGATTCGCTGGGAACATTTCCCGCTCAACACCAACACGCCGAATCTCTCTCAGGAAATCGAGCGGGTACTTCTGGATAACGAACTCATCATCACCGAGTGGGCGCCAATCCATCTGGCCCGTGTGCTCAATGCCTGGTTCTGGAAAGATGATACCAAGGCCGTCAGCGCACTCCAGGTATGGCAACAAAGCTGCCAACAGCTCTACCTCCCGCGCCTGAAGGATGACCGGGTATTTCAGCAGGCAATGGCTGCGGGTACCGACAGCCGGGATTTCTTTGGCTTCGCCCAAGGCCAGGAAAATGGCCGTTATCTCGGTTTCAGCTATGGCAAACGCACGCCTCTGATTCTCGATCAATCACTGCTGCTGATCGAGCCAGCCACAGCGGCCGCCTATGCCGAAGCAGAGCGTATTGCTGGCGAGGCCGAACGGCCAAAACCAACCAACTATCCCGAAATCACGCCGGATAGAGGTAATCAGCCGCACGTCGATGACAGGGCGAATGACTACACTGCTGACAAACCAACATCGCGACCACCAACCAAAAAACGGCAGTTCTATGGCAATATCGAACTCGACCCATTTCAGGCCAAGAAGCAATTCGCTGATATGGTCGATGAGGTTGTATTGCCATTCACGTCCCGGCCAGGGGTAAAAGTCAAAATCGCCATCGAGATTCAGGCCGAGTCTCCCACAGACATCGATGATGAATTACAGCGAGTGGTAAAGGAAAACTGCCGTGTCTTGAAGTTCAAGAATGCTGAGTTTGAAGAGTAGTGGAGTCCAGATATTGTAACGACAGATGTTTGATGTTCAGCCACTCAGAAAATACAAAAGATCCAGCAACGCAAATATTATTTGCATTTTACCCACGATGCCAGCAACGCAAAAATTATTCGCATTTTTCTCGGCTAACCGAGCCTTGAGCC
>JBAXSA010000276.1:0-4269 GCA_037130945.1 Pseudomonadota bacterium
TGGCCAGCACCCCGATGAAGGACGGCAATACCCACATCGGCATGAGCCTGAAACTTCAAACCGACGGAAAGATCCTGGTCGGGGGCACTAGAAAAACCAGCGACGGCAAATCCCAATTCGCTATGGCGCGATTTTTACCGGCTTCTTCGGAAAATGCGAATGTCGTCACCCTGATCACCCTCTATTACCAAACCATTCTGGGACGTGCCCCAGAATCTGACGGTTTGGCTTACTACCAGGGTGAAATTGCCAAGGCGCAAGCGCTGGGTGACGTTAAGCCCGCATTCCGGCAAATGGGATATAACTTCTTCAACAGTCCGGAGTATCTGAATAGAAAGACCAGCAATACGGCATACATCACCAATCTTTACAAGACCTTTCTTCAGCGTGACCCTGAGACTGCTGGTTTGCAATATTATCTGGATCGGCTCGCGAAAGGGGAATCGCGTAATACTTTTATTACCGACTTTACCAATTCACAGGAGTTTGCCAACTTTATGAAAAGTCTGGGTTTTTGAAGTTTGCCTGAGGGGATGGAGGTCGAACTCTCGCTACATCCGATGGGGTAGCGAGATAAATGTCCGGGCTTGACACACCGGAGTGCAAATACCCATGCGTCACCTTTTAAAACCATTTATCTGGTTCTGGATTTTAGGCTCGATAGCCTATTGAGCATTGAGCAGCCTACCGGACAGAGGTGCCCGGTAGGCTTTAGCGTTTCTTCCCTGCTATGTTCATCACCATGATGACTCAGTCTGCCTGAAAAAAAAGCCATTCATAATCCAATGAGACACACCCCAATGTAGCTATCTGCTACCTACTGTTCCGACTTTTCGTTCAGATGTATTTCCCTGACCAGCAACTACATTTATATTATCACCTGTACTGAGTGTTCTGTTCAGGTCTCCGCCAGTCCTGATGTTTCCTTCAATAACACCTATTGTCTGCCTTGCTGTATTTCCATGACCAATTGCCATGTTCAGATTATCACCCGTTTTAACGGTCTGATTCAGATTACCACCAACTTGAATGCCACCTTGGTCAGCAGCCATGACAAATCCGGCAAACACAACACCACAAATAGCAGCCAACAGTTTTAGCTTCATAAATTCACTCATAAGAAATACAGCAAAGACCCGCACACATTCAGAAACTGGAATATTGAAAATATCCTACTGGTTATCCAGTAGAATATTTAGCATTTCTACCAAAGAATTTCTTCTTAGCAAGAGTGTATCACAATTATCATTTCATAAAAAAGGATACCATCGAACGATAGCGAATGCCTACTCTCTTGCCTGTCGTCATGGAGGATTACCTTCTATCTGTAGCACCCCAGAAAATCACTCTTCAAGACCAGACTCTATTCACTAGCCGCCGTGAATATCATGTCGATTATCTTCAAAAACCTAGATTCTTCATGAATTTGGCAAACTCTGGGGAATTAACGAAGTTGTCGAGCAAGCTATTACGCGTTGCGGTACCTTCCTTCAGTAAGTCCAAATAATAGGTCAGGCCAGCACTTTCCGGGTCACGCTGGAGGAAGGTCTTATAGAGGGTAGTGACGTATGCGGTATTGCCGGTGCCTTTCTTCAAATATTCCGGACTGTTGAAAAAGTCCGAACCCATTTGCCGGAAGGCAGGTTTGACGTCACCCAGCGCTTGTGCCTTGGCGATTTTATCCTGGTAATAAGTCAATCCGGCGGGTTCCGGGGCACGACCCAGAATGGATTGATAATAGTGGGTGATCAGGGTGACGACAGATTCTGTCGATACCAAATTCGCCGAGCAACTGACAGTTGACCCTCCGTTGCTGCCACCACACGTCCAGTTCCAAGGCCCGGAACCACTGACAGCCGAAGCGGTACCCGTATTGCAAAGACCACTGGTCGGGGCGCTGGCAAACGTCTGTCCATGAGATAAACCACAACTGCCATTGATGACTGTTGGGGAAAGCGTAAAGGTCGCAGTGACGTTCCTAGCCGCTGTCATGCTCACCGTGCAGATACGGGTTCCCGAGCAATCCCCGCTCCAGCCTGTGAAGGTACCACTCGTCGCCAGGACAGTCAGCGTCACACTCTTGCCGCTATCAAAACTTGCCGAACAGGTGGAACCGCAGTTGATGCCGGTGGGGTTGCTGGTGACGGTGCCACTACCCGTGCCATCCTTGAACAGCGTCAGGGGGTACGCAGTGGTCGCCTGGGAAAAGCAGGAGGGGAAATTGGCTGCGGCGGTATCTACGGTACTACGCATCAGGCTGGGCACCCGGCCGGGGGCAACGCCAAAGGCATGTTCGGCGGCACCGATGCGCTGACCGAAGGTCATGCTCAAGTTGCTCATGCCCGGCGATTGAGTATGGCAATAGCTCATGAGGGTGCCGTTTCCCGCACCCGGCGTACCACCCGTTACACTGCCCAGGCCGGGTAGAGCGGTAGTGCCCGAATAACACCCCTCCTCGCTACCGTAGCAATGATCCACATCGTTACCGTTGCCACCGACATTGGCATAACAGTGGCTGTGACTAGAACCAAAGTTGTGGCCGATCTCGTGGGCGACCACCACGGAATCCCAGACAACCTGGGGGTTGGAGGCATTGAAAGTTCCCTCCAGACCGGTACTGACGCCATAATCCCCGCCATATCTCCCGGATGACGCCATGCCACTGCAAGAGGCACTGGTATTAAATCCGCCCGAGGCACTTTGGCACAGCACGTCCAGCCAGGCCAACCCTCCTTCACCAAACTCCTTGCCGCTGATGAAATGGGCTACTGTCCGGTTGACGCTGATGCGATTTTGAGTCTTGTTCCAATAATCGCCGAACTCATTGAGCATGCAATCAATCCCGGTCTGAACCCAGGGATCACTCGCTGTGGGATACAGAAAGACATCCCCAATCTGAAAGGAAACGTTGATTTCCGCCTGGTAGATCGTCGAGATATAGCCCAACAGGTTCCCGATGTATTGCTGGACAGCGGTAGTATTGCCCAGCAACTGGGTGAGTTCAAAGTCGGTTTCAATCGCGATCCGCGCCACATAAGGGGTACTACTGGCGGATACGCTTGCCTGAGACCCCGAGGAAAGTCCGATGGATGGCAAACCCTGGGGGGTGATGTGCGGTTTTTTGGCGTGTTGGGTGGCGCAGCTAAAGCTCCGGTGGCGAAAGGCGACGTTGGGATCCAGTTTTTGCGTGTAAGGCATCCCCAAGGTCTTTTTGGGCCCCAACACCGGGGTATCCAACACCCAGATCGTCCCGCCAATCTGGATAATGCCTTTCATGGATCCCTCTTCCGGCACCACCAGAAAGACCCGAGAGCCTGGCTGACCCACTACCTCGCCCTGAAAATGGATATCTATCACCGGTGACTCAACCGTCACACCCATATCACTCTGGATATGCACCTTGGCATCTTCCGCAAATACCCGGAATCGCGTGAGGCGTAAGGCTACGGGCTCCGTCCGTGAATCCAGGCTCACCGCCTCCAGTTGCACCGCTTCGTCCTGAGCGGTTTGCCTTAGCGACGACGCCAGGCTGGGGTTGTTGATCATGCGTACCATAGGCGCGGCCGGCAGATCGGTGACACCACTCCCCCAAAGAACCATGAGCAAAAGCCATGAGCCAAGCGGCTTTTGAAAACATCCCATCCCATTCTCGCTGTACATTGTGCTATCGCCTTTTAAATCAGTGATCTTCTGCCAATTTTATGCTGTTATCAATCTGTTGTGGCTCATATTGGGTTTTGAGGACATGCCAGAGTCTGAGCTTTCCGCCGGTGCCACATCAATGCCGAGCTGTTTTTCGCCGGGATACCTCGCAAGGAAAACATTATGATTTTGCTCGCATTTTAGAATTATGCGTAAACCTTGGCACCGTGGCAGAGCCCTGCCAGGATCGATTTTCGGTACCCTGTCCCAGCCGGTGGCTGGCATGTCCTCAAAACCCAACATGAGCCTCTGTTGTTACATGAATTCGTATTGTTTTCATTAATCCAGCGTCCAGCAACGCAAAAATTATTTGCATTTAACCCACGATGTGGTATCCACTATTTTTCGTCATGAAGCACGTACACGATGAAAGTAAAGCTGGCACCCGGGTGTACACGTCAACCACGTTGGTACCTGTGTCGTACGGACGGCGTTTACACGGCTGTACCTGGCGTGGAAGGCGCACGGCCAGACCAAGTCTGACTTCCTGGCCCTCCTTTCGGCGGCTGGCTAGGACATTTCTTTACGAACGCGGGATGAATGGGTCACGAACGAGCGCGCACAAGG
>JBAXSA010000277.1:0-4257 GCA_037130945.1 Pseudomonadota bacterium
TTCCTTTTTGATATATTTCGTCAATAAGGTATCCAAATGACTCGCAAAGGCTTTGCGATCACTTTGACTGAGCACTGGCGGGCCGCCTGTATGGATGCCACTCCCTCGCAAGGTATCCATCAAGTCCCTCATGGTTAAACGGGATTTAATCGTGTCCGCTGAATACAACTCGCCACGGGGATTGAGCGCATGGCCGCCCTTTGCAATCACCTCGGCCGCCAGCGGAATGTCACTGGTGATGACCAGATCACCGGCATCCAGCCTTTTCACAATCTCATTATCCGCCACGTCAAATCCGGATGCGACCTGTAGCGTCTTGATGAAGCGCGACGACGGTATGCGTATCGGCTGATTGGCGACCAGCATCATCTGCACGCCAGTTCGCTCCGCCGCCTTGAACAAAATTTCCTTGATCACCACAGGACAGGCGTCCGCATCTACCCATATTTTCATTTCATCATGCGGATCCCGGTTTAGCACAGCTCAAATGAAGGCGGTGCTGTAGCACCGGGAAGGTCTTGCGAACCATCATCTGTTGGGTCTTGTCGAGAGCCGCGCACACATGACCGGAACCGCGAGGCATCCTGGCCAGAATGCGGCCCCAGGGATCTACGATAAGGCTATTGCCGTAGGTTTCTCGACCACTGATGTGGTAGCCCCCCTGGGCACCCGCCACCACATAGCAAAGGTTTTCGATGGCGCGGGCCCGGATCAGGATCTCCCAATGGGCACGGCCCGTGGCGGCCGTGAAGGCGGCGGGCATGACCATCACCTCCATGCCCTCGTCCAACAGACAGCGGAATAACTCCGGAAAGCGCAAGTCATAACACACCGCAACGCCCAAACGCCCGAAAGGACTGTCGATCACACAGGGGGTATGGCCCGGTTCGATGGTGGCCGATTCCTGATAGCGCTCATTGGTTTCCATCACCTGTACGTCGAACAGATGAATCTTGTCATAGCGGCCCTGACGGTGTCCCCGGTCATCGAACACCAGACAGGCCGAACGCAGTTTATCGGGGGTTTTTGCCATCAGGGGAATCGTGCCACCCACCACCCACAGGCGGTAGCGTTGGGCCATCAGAGCCAAAAAGTCCTGTAAAGGCCCACTCCCGTCTTGCTCGCGAAAGGCCAGCAGTTCTTCATCCCGTTTGCCCATAAAGGCAAAATTTTCCGGCAAAACCACGAGCTGCGCCCCCTCGGCGGCCGCATCGGCAATGATCCGCTCGGCCTCAAAGAGATTGGCCAGAACGTTGGGACTGGTGGCCATTTGGATGGCGGCAACTTTCTTCACGGGATATGACATCGCGAAAACTTGGCTCACAAAAAGGATTGAAAAAAAGGGGGGGGACGGGTATAAAAAAGCGATTCAGCATAACACTGGATTGAGGCATCGTAATCAGGTTTTTCACTTTGGAGCCGTTCAACAGGGCGCGGCAGGCAATCCCTCGCCGCCATATTGCCGGGTGAACGTAACCCGGAGACAATGCGGCGTGTCCCATCTACAGGATTGCCAATACCATGACGCTTCATACTCAACAAGCCCACGCCGCCGCCCAAGTTCTGGTTCAGGCTCTGCCCTATATCCGCCGGTTCCGGGGCAAGACCCTCGTCATCAAGTATGGCGGCAACGCCATGGTGGATCAGGCCCTCAAATCCAGCTTTGCCCGCGACATCGTGCTGATGAAGCTGGTTGGCATCAACCCGGTCGTGGTGCATGGGGGGGGGCCCCAGATCGGTCAATGGCTAAAACGGCTCGGCAAGACCAGCGAATTCATCGACGGCATGCGGGTGACCGATAGCGAGACCATGGACGTGGTGGAAATGGTGCTGGGGGGGTTGGTCAACAAGGAGATCGTCCAGCTGATCAACCACCACGGTGGATCGGCGGTGGGGTTGACGGGCAAGGATGGCGGGCTGATACGCGCCAAAAAGCTCCTGATCGAACGCCGTTCTTCCGATCTGGAAGAGCCCGAGATCATCGACATCGGCCAGGTCGGCCAGGTCACCCATATCGATCCGGCGGTCGTCAATCGGCTGGTAGCGGGCGATTTTATTCCGGTGATTGCCCCAATTGGGGTGGGCGAGGATGGCCGTGCCTATAATATCAATGCCGATCTTGTGGCCGGCAAGGTCGCCACGGTTTTGCAGGCGGAAAAGCTGATGCTGCTGACCAACACGGCGGGTTTACTGAATGAGGCGGGCAAGCTGATCACCGAGGTGGGCGTGTCCGAGGTCGAGGATCTGATTACCCGGGGGGTGATTCATGGTGGCATGTTGCCGAAGATCCGTTGCGCCCTTGATGCCGTGAATACTGGGGTGCGCATGGCCCACATCGTGGATGGCCGTGTTCAGCACGCGGTGATGCTGGATATCTTCACCGACGAGGGCGTTGGGACGTTGATTCAAAGACGCTGAAAAGCCCCCCTCTCCCTTTGGGAGAGGGGTTGGGGTGAGGGCCGGTTAGTTCACCTTGGGGTTGAGTTCGCCCTTGGCGTACCGGCTAGTCATGACCTCCAGGGAGAGAACCCGGATCTTGGAGGCGTTGCCGGCCGTACCAAAGGCCGCGTAACGGGCCTTGACGATGCCCTTCATGGCCTGGGTGGCGGCCGTGAAGTATTTGCGCGGATCGAACTCCTTGCGATGCTCGTTGAGATACTTGCGGATGGCACCCGTGGAGGCCATGCGAAGATCGGTGTCGATGTTGACCTTGCGCACTCCGTGCTTGATGCCCTCGACGATCTCCTCAACCGGCACGCCGTAGGTTTCGCCCATGTCGCCGCCATTGTCGTTGATGATTTTCAACCATTCCTGAGGCACCGACGAGGAGCCGTGCATCACCAGATGGGTGTTGGGGATGCGGGTGTGGATGGCCTTGATGCGATCAATGGCCAGGATGTCGCCCGTCGGCGGACGAGTGAATTTGTAGGCACCGTGCGAAGTACCAATGGCAATGGCCAGGGCATCCACGCCGGTCTTCTTGACAAAATCGGCGGCCTCTTCGGGATCTGTCAGCAACATGGAATGGTCGAGACGGCCCTCGGCACCGACCCCGTCTTCCTCGCCCGCCATGCCCGTTTCAAGCGAACCCAGGCATCCCAGCTCACCTTCCACGGAAACGCCGCAAACATGGGACATCTCCACCACCCGGCGGGTGATATCAACGTTGTAGTCGTAGCTTGACGGGGTCTTGCCGTCTTCCTTCAGGGAGCCATCCATCATCACCGAGGTGAAGCCTAGCTGGATGGAACGCTGGCACACCCCAGCGGAGGTGCCATGATCCTGGTGCATGCAGACCGGAATATGGGGGAACTCCTCGGCGGCCGCCAAAATCAGATGGCGCAGAAAGGGCGCGCCGGCGTATTTGCGGGCACCAGCCGAGGCCTGGACGATCACCGGGGAATCGGTTTCATCGGCGGCCTCCATGATCGCCCGCATCTGTTCCAGATTGTTGACGTTGAAGGCCGGCACACCGTAGCTGTGTTCGGCGGCGTGATCCAACATTTGACGCATGGAAATCAAGGCCATGATGTTTTCCTCGTAAGCAGTAATTCAGTAATCAGCAATAAAATGGCCCTGGGGGCCGTTGGGGGGTGAGTTTAGTCGGATGAGTCGGAATTGGATCGCCGGTGTTCACCGACCCGCATGATCTTCATGATGTTGGTCTGTCCTTCGACGCCGGAACGGTCGCCCTTGGTGATGATCACCAGGTCGCCATCCCGCACCGTGCCGCGACGCAGTAGTTCGTCGATGACCGCCTCGTTGATCTGGTCAGGGTCGGCGCTGGCCACATCGAAGGCGACCGGATCAACGCCCCGGTACAGGGTGACCTTGCGCCGGGTGGCACCATGCCGGGTCAGGGCATAAATGGGGATACCGGAGCTGATGCGCGACATCCATTTGACCGTAGAACCGGTTTCGGTGAGTGCGGCAATCGCCTTTACGCCCAAGTGGTTGGCGGTGTACATGGTGGACATGGCGATGGCCTCATCGACACGGCCAAACACCGAATCCAGCCGATGGTGGGAGCGGGTGGCCTGTTTCTCCGCCTCTTTGCAGATGCGGTGCATGGCCTCCACGACCCTGACTGGGTGTTGTCCCACCGAGGTTTCGGCCGACAACATCACGGCATCCGTGCCATCCAGCACGGCATTGGCGACGTCGAAGACCTCGGCACGGGTGGGGTTGGGATTCTGAATCATCGACTGCATCATCTGAGTGGCGGTGATGGCCACGCTATTGCGTTCTTGAGCCAAG
>JBAXSA010000278.1:0-4252 GCA_037130945.1 Pseudomonadota bacterium
CGATCAGCGCATCCAGCAGCTTCGACATCTTTTCGTAGTAGGCCGGATCAACCGGCGACTCGTTGATTATCAGCTTGCGGACGTTGTTCTCGATGGTCTCGGCCACCGCTTCCTCGGTCTTCAGGATGCCTTTGAGCTTCGCGTCCGCCGCGTCGGGGCCGCGCTCGACGATCAACTGAATCAGGCTCATGTCGTCGAAGGCGGAAATCTTCTCGCTCTCCTCGGCGCGGATATAGGTGTCGATCAGGTGGCGCATGGCCGGCTCATACACCTTGAGGTCGATGTAGTCACCGCTGGCGAGCCGCACCTCGTCGCGCACCTTGCTGTAGTGATCCACTTCGCTCTTGATCTTCTCGATCTGGTCCGGCTTGTAGCCCGCTTCCGCCAGTTCGCTGGCAATGCTGGCGTAGGCACGGATCAGCGCCGCCACGAACTTGTACAGCTTCAGCCGATTCGGCTCGTTGTCCTTGAGTTGCTCTGCGTTGCCCGACTCGATGGCGCAGAAATAGTGCAGGTAGGCCGCCGAATCCGTCGGTGCCGCCACCGGCTCGCACAGCGCCTTGACCGCCTCGCGGGCATCTTCCAAATCCTCCCTTGCCTTGTCCAGCCGGTTCTCCAGCAGACCCTTCACGTCATCCTTGTCGTAGCCATCCAGTGCGCCGCTGGTGTAATCCCCCACCGCGCCTTCCAAACTCTGGAACAAATCCTTGTAGTCGATGATGTAGCCGTATTCCTTGTCGTCGCCATCTAGCCGATTGACGCGGCAGATGGCTTGAAACAGCCCGTGGTCGCGCATCTGCTTGTCGATGTAGAGGTAGCTGGCCGGTGGCGCATCAAAGCCCGTGAGCAGCTTATCCACCACGATCAGCAGCTTCATCTGCCCCGGCTCGTTGACGAATTTCTTTTTCACTTCCTTCTCGAACGTTTCTACTTTGTTGATGGCCTTCTCCGCCGGTTCGTTGAACCAGTCGGCCAGCATCTGGGCATAAATCCCGTACTTGACCACGTTGTCCGTTTCACCTTCGCCAGTCGTCTCACCCGTGGTATCGGTTATATGGAGCGCATAGCTGGTAACAATGGCACACCTGCCCTTGAGTTCGCTCTTGGCAAACAGTTCATAGAACTTGCACGCCTCGTAGATGCTGCCCGCCACCAGCATGGCGTTGCCGTGGCCGTCCATCAGGCGCGGCTTGGTCGTCATGTCCATCAGGATGTCGGCGACGATTTTCTCCAGCCGGTCATGACTGGACAGCACCCGCTGCATCGTTCCCCACTTCTGCTTGAGCTGCGCCTTGGCCAGATCGTTCAGCCCCTGGGTCTTGGCCTCGAACCACTGGTCGATCTTGTCGCGGTTGGTCAGCGTCTGGTCGATGTCCCGCGCCTCGTAGCGCAAATCTAGCACCACGCCCTCGCGCACGGCCTGGTCGAACTTGTAGGTGTGGATGTAGCGGCCAAAGACTTCGATGCTTTTTTGCTTGTCCATCTTCAGCAGCGGCGTGCCCGTAAAGCCGATAAAGATCGCATTCGGCAGCAGCGCCTTCATCGCCTTGTGCAGGTCGCCGCTCTGGGTGCGGTGGCACTCATCGACGAACACCTGGATGTCGCCCTTGGCCTTGAAGTCAGCGGGCAGCTTCTGGAGGGCGGTGATGAACGCCTTGGTACCTTCGTCGCCTGCCGCTTCGTCATCGCCTTGATGGCCAAACTTATGCACCAGCGAACACAGCAAGGATTCCTCGGTGCCGTTCAGCTTCTCGATCAGGTCGTCGCCGCTCTTGGTGCGATAAATCTGCTCATGGACGCCGAGAAACACCTTCTCGATCTGCTCGTCCAGTTCGGTGCGGTCGGTGATGATCAGCACCCGCGCACCTTCGCGGTTTTCCCGTATCCACTTGGCCAGCCACACCATCGTCAGCGACTTGCCGCTGCCCTGGGTGTGCCAGATAATGCCGCCCTCGCGGCGTTTGATGAACTCCTGCGCGGCCTTCACCCCGAAATACTGGTTCTGGCGGCACAGCTTCTTTGTGCCGGCATCGAACACGATAAAGTCGTGGATTAGCTCCAGCAATCGCGGCTTGTGGCAAACCTGCAACAGGTGGCGATCCAGCAGGTTCGGCTCGTTCGCGTATGGGCCGCTTTCTTCCACCCAGCGCAGGTAATACTTCTCCGGCGTCTCGATGGTGGCGTAGCGCAGTCCCTCGGTATCGTTGCCGGCCATCACCCACTGTAGGGTCGAGAAAAAGGGCTGGATGAATTCCTTCTTCTGGTTGTCCTGATTCTGGCGGATGCCTTCGGCCACCGACACCGTGGAGCGTTTCAGTTCCAGCACGCCCAGCGCGATGCCGTTGATGTAGATCACCACGTCCGGGCGCTTGGTGCTGGCCTTGGCCGCATTCGCCAGATCGGCACCCTTGACCGTCACCTCCTCGGCAATGGCGAAGTGGTTGTTCTCCGGGTGCTGCCAGTCGATCAGCCAGACCGTTTCATGGTTCTCGCCTGCGCCGGGTTGCACCTTCACGCCGTAACGCAGCCGGTCATAGACCTCCTTGTTGCGGTCATAGAGGCTCTTGCTGGTGTCCGTCGCCACCTTGTTCAGCTCATGCAGCGCCCGGTTGATGAGCATGTCACTGACGCCCTGCTGAGTGAGCCAACTCCGCAGCAGTGTTTCCTCGATGTTACGGTTGTCGAGGTCGGTGCGGTCACCGAGGTAGTCGTAGTTGAGTCGTTCTCGGAACAGGGCAATCACGCGCCGTTGGGTCTTCTTTTCAATCTGGCCAACGGTGGTCATGGCACGAACGGATTGATCAATTGCACCCCAGTGCCGGCGAAGTCGGCCACATTGCGCGTTACCACGGTCATACCGTGTTCGAGGGCTGTCGCGGCGATCATCGCGTCACGCTCCGAGCGCGGGTTGGGAACGTGCATGGCGGCGCACAACGTCGCGGCGTGGTCGGTAAAGGGCAGGATGCGGCCAGCGAAAGCCGCCCGCACACCGGTCAGCCAGGCGCGTAGCGCACTGCCCTGCGGCGGTGTCCTGCGCTCCAGCGCCAGAACACCTTTCTCCAGTTCGAGGATGCTGATCGCCGAGAGGAAAAGTTGACTCGCCGGCTTGCCCGCCGCCCAGGCCCGCACCTCGGGCGACGGGTTGGGCTTGCCCTGACGCAACTCGGAAATCACGTTGGTGTCCAGAACGTACATTGGCCGGGCGCCCAAGCGATTAGCCGAGATCGGCGACGTCGAATTCGACCTTCAGGCGCGGCGGGTCAAACTCGATGTCCGCCCCACCGGGGATGGCCTCCATGACCTCCAGCAGCGATGCTTCCTGCTGTCCCGCCAGGCGGTAATAGTCTTCGATCTTCAGTAGCGCAAAGGCAGGCCGCCCGCAGTCGGTGATGAACACCGGCCCGTCGGCTGCGGCGCGCTTGGCCGCGCCCACATCGCGCGTGAAGTCCCGGCTCGAATAGGTGTGAACGGACATTTTCCCCTCCTTTACTCCGGGCTAACCCTCTGCCAGCGCCCGCTTTCATGTTTGTATGTTGTGACATTGATGACCGAGTGTCAATGAACGGCGTTGACCGTTGGTTCAGGACACTTCATACCAGCCGAATCCTGCCCGTCAGCAGTTCCTGCATCATGCCTTGCTTGAGGGCGCGGGTCTTGTCGCGGCGGGCTTCGAGGGCGGCGAGTTCGGCGTCCATGTCGGAGAGGACTGTGGCAATGGCGGTTTGTTCTTCCTCTGACGGCTGTGAGAGTTCAAGTTTCAGGAACGCGCTCTTTGCAAGGTTGTAGCGGGTTACGCCTTGCGCCAACACAGACATTGCCTTGCGTCCTTCCTTACTCCGAAACCAGTAAGCGAAGAACAGACCGTTCACGCTTGCGTCGACATTGAATCGGAATCCAAAACAGAAGCTGTTCAAGTACAGATTGGGAATGTCTGCCAGCAAGACTGAACAAAAGCCAACTTCCTCTGGTGTTTCCGATGAGCCGTTGAAAAATAGATCATCTTGCTTTGCGAGGTTTTGCATCTCATCAGCTGCGACATCAACATGTTCGAGCCAGTTCGGGTCGATTACGGTATCGGTCATTACGTTCATGAACGGGATATAACGTGCTTGCCCATGCCCAAAGTCGATTTTTGTCTTACCCGTAAGCCCACCGTATGTGCATCCAAGCGCCTTCATGGACTTCACCTCCCACTCCCCGCTAAACCCCGGCAGGCGAGTTTGGCCAGTGAGGAGTTGCTGCATGGCGGCCT
>JBAXSA010000279.1:0-4236 GCA_037130945.1 Pseudomonadota bacterium
CCATCGGACACAGAGTTCACGCATCAACATTGCGCGACTTTACGCTGGTGGCCTTGAACGCGCAAATTCAGTGGGCGTCGGGGATGCCGTTTTTTCTTCCTGGGTGAATGGCATTGGCTGACGGATATCGGCAATGGAAATTGTAGATGGAGGTCAATGAAGCGTCATAGCCGAAGATTTCGGTGCGGTGTGGTGGGGTTGTCTGATCCTGAAAATCGTTAGGTGACCGGGTTAGCCCGCCGCTATCAATACCTTACACGACCGAGGGGAAAGCCAACAGCCCGCTGAGCCGCTGATTCGCGAGGGCATCCACCGATTTCCCAGCATAGTTGTCCGGGCTGAACCCAGGTGTACTGTAGGCTTGCCAAGCATACCCTTGAGCCGTCAGGGTCGCTAGGAAAGTCCCGTCCCCTTGCACCGGCCAGTCACAGATATAAAGGAAAGGCTTATATCGGGCGAGCGTCTTGGAAGCGCCCGCCAAGACGATCCAGGATTCATAGTAGGGCATCTTAAGCAGGTCGCAACGAGGAAGCGCCAGGGCATCCACAGTCCTGTGCTTCATGGGTAATGTCGCTATCCATGAAGCCAGGTCGCTGGCCCAGTCTGTCGTTGGAATTGATGGTTGAAACGGTGACTGTTCGAGGTGATCGGGCAGGGTCAGTACCCGTTCCACCGCATTAAGGGCCAGGTTGGCACAGAGCAGTCGAAAGGTGTACGGTTCCGATTCCCAGGCGACCACCCACCCGGCGTCTCCCACCATTTGCGACAGCGCCAAGGTGTGTGTTCCGATGCCTGCCTGCACCTCCACCACCAGATCGCCAGGGCGAACCAGCGAGCGGAATAACGCCACCTCTGATTCGGCATATTCACCGTACTGCGCGAGCGCAATCCCGACCGGCGAATCCTGGTTGGAAAAAACCATCAAGCCATAACGGCACTGAGCCAAGGTGTCGGCCTTCTTCGGTATGCCCTTCGTTACGTAAGCAATCCGCATGCTACTGGACACCCGTTGCCGCAGTTCTCGGCTGATATCGGTGAGAATGGGTTCCCAGGGGTCGTCTACGGCGGGTTTGATGAAGAGTCTCATCGATGGTTGCCACGGCATCCGGCCGGTTCCAAAAGCGGGCCACGCATAGCCAGCATCCGGACGCCAGGTAGGCACCCCCAATGCCCCAGCCATCGCCGACGTCGCCGACGCAGTTGCAATGACGAGATCCAGGGCGGCGGTATAGGCTGCCGCCCCATCTAAGTCATTGAATAAATCGAGATCGGCGAAGGTGTGAATTCGGATCCCGAACCGATCCTGGGCCGCCGCAAGCTCGGCGCGACATTCATCGTACTGCAGATTGACGAAATGCACTCCTGGCACGGCAAAGATCTCGCCCCATTGATCCAAACGGCTATAGTAGCGAGCGCGTTCGCCGGTTGCCAGGTGACTGCGCCAGGCAATGCCGACCTTGAGACCCGGTCCCAACGCCGCCAGCCGAGCGCGCCAGTGGTCGAGCTGGACAGAATCAGGGATGAGATAGGCAAGCCGATCAGGAAAACTCTCGATCGTTGGACGTAGAAAGCGAACCAGCGTTCCGGCCGAGATCTTGATGTTGATGATAGGTCGGATTTTGCTCCAATCATGGTCGTTGCGAGTGGCACCTACCACCGTTGCGGCGGGAAACGAGCGTTGAAATAGGGCTTGCAATCGGCGATCACATTCGATCACGACGTGACCGGCCTGGTTGATGAGATCCGGAAAACAAGACGCGAACAGGAGTTCCTCGCCTACCCCTTGTTCGGCATATACCAGGAGGGTTCGGCCTGCTAGCGTGGCTGTGCCATCCCATTCCAGGTAGGGATAGTTGCAGGGCTCCTGGATAAGTGCCTGCCAGCGCCAGTCGATTCCCGCCCAGCCTTCGGCAAGTTTGCCGTGGGCGAGCAGGGTATGCGCAAGATTCCAGTGTACCTGCGCGTCCGACTGTAGTTCCACGGATCGTCGGTAGCTGGCGATGGCCTCCGCAAATCTACCTCGATCCTTCAAGACATTGCCCAGATTGCTATGGGTCATAGCGCAATCGGGACGCAGCCGCAGAGCCTCGCGCAATACAGACTCGGCCTCGCCCAGCTGGTTTGAATCGCGCAGGGTATTGCCGAGGTTATTGAGCGCCTCGACGAATTCCGGTCGCAGGTGTATCGCTTTTCGCAGTGCTTCCTCGGCTTCCGGCAAGCGGTGCAATTCGCGATACACACTGCCTAGATTGCTCAGGGCTTCGGGGAAATCCGGATGCAATTTTAGCGCCTCTTGATGGCAGATCAATGCGTCCTCGTATTGGTGCTGGGCGCTCAACGCCATCCCCAAACCATTGAAGGCGATTGCATCGGTGCGGTCGCGACGCAATACCTCGCGGTATTCCTCGGCGCAACCCGCGTAGTCTCCCTGTTCATAAAGCGCTGCGGCGAGGTAGTTCCGGGCCAGTTGGAAGCCTGGGTCAAGGGCCAACGCACATTGATAATCGACAATGGCGTCATTCAAACGCTTGGCGCTTTGTCGCGCTGAGCCGCGGTTGCAATACAGGGTGGGTTCGTCGGAACGTCCTTCGATGGCCCGGTCATAGGCGACGAGGGCATCTTCCCACTGGCCTGCATCATTGGCCATCACGCCTAGCAGGTGCCAGGTATCGGAATGGTTGGGTAAATCGCGCAGGATGCGCTGACACCAGGTTGTGGCATCGACTAAATGGCCGTCGTGATAGTGGTTCAGCGCGATGGCGAGCAGGTTGGAAGCCCCCGTGGCAGTGAGCTTCCGGTTCGTCAACCCCATGCTATGTACCCAGTGCAGCTTCGCTGATGTGGAGCGGATTGGCTTCTGTGCCGCGAAGTCAGCCAGTGCCTGGCTAATACGAATCAACATCGGTTCCCAGTCCGTCTCGGGATGATTTTTGATAAACAGTTTTACGCTTGGCATCCAGGGCAAATGGTCGGTGCCGAGTTGAATCCATGCCGGCGCAGAGGCGTAACGCCATGTCGGTACGCCCAGCGCCCCTGCAAGCACAGTCACCACAGTGCCGGCACCAATCACCAAATCCAGCGCCGTGATCATTGCTGCAACACCATCGATATCGTTGCACAGGTCTAATCCAGGGGGTCTGTGCAACGTCACGCCGAACTGCGCTTCTGCCGCAATCAGCTCATCGGCGCAATCGTCGTATTGCAGATTCACAAAGGTAACACCTGGTATGGCCAAGATCGACCCCCATTGCTCCAGCCGAGTATAGTGTTTGTAACGCTCGCCTTTCATCAAGGCGCTGCGCCAGCAAATGCCAATCTTGATCTTTCCCTCCAGTCCATTCAGCCAAGCGTGCCAGGTTCGGCACGCCTCCGGTTCAGAAAACAGATAGGCGGTTTGTCGGGTAGGGAACTGATTGATCTTGCGGCGTAGGTAATGTGACAAGGAACCGATGGCGCATTGAACATCGCAGCCGGGCACGCTGTTGAGCCAGAGATGATCGTGACGCCGGGCACCGCGCACGGTGGCTGACGGAAAAGAACGGCTATAGAGCAATGCTAGGCGTGGCTCGCATTCGATGACACAATGGTCAGACTGACGGATCAGGTCGGGCAGACAAGATGCGAATAGCAGTTCGTCTCCCAGGCCTTGCTCAGCATAAACCAAGATCGTCTTTCTCTTCAGAGAGGTGCCTTCCCACTCCGGATAGGGCAAGGGTTGTAAAATCGGATGAACCTTCCATCGCCACTCATGGGCATCCCAGCCCTCCTGGAGCCGACCCAATCCGAGCAAAGGAAATGCCATGTCCCAATGGGCAGCGACATAATTGGGATCGATTTCGACCGCACGTTGATAGGCGGCAACGGCGTCCTGGTATTGATTTTGTTTAAGAAACGCCATACCAAGGTTGTAATACGCATGAGCGTCATTCGGTTTGGCGGCAATGGTGTGTTGCAGTTGAGTGACTGCGTCAGTACTATCCTTGAAATCACCGTGTTCGTACAGCGCCGCAGCCAAATAGCTCCAAGCCTGAAGGAAATAAGGATCTAGCACTAGTGCGCGCCGGTAGTCGGCGATGGCTGCGTCCAAATGATTTAGACTCTGTTGAGTTGAGCCGCGGTTGCAATACAGGGTGGGTTCGTCGGATCGTCCTTCGATGGCCCGATCATAGGCAACGAGAGCCTCTTCCCACTGGCCTGCATCATTGGCCATCACGCCTAGCAGGTGCCAGGTATCGG
>JBAXSA010000280.1:0-4233 GCA_037130945.1 Pseudomonadota bacterium
AAATCCAGTCTGGTGGTACGCCAGGATGGTACGGTGTGGGCCTTTGGCGATAACGATTCGGGGGAACTGGGCGATGGCACCTATGCCGACCATTTTTCTCCGGCGCTGGTGGTCAACAAGTCCGGCAACGATGTGCTTGATGTGCTTGACCTCGACCCGGCCACCCCCAACCAGATTCCCGCCAAGGCGATGCCGCTGTTTCTGGTTCAGACCGAGAAGGGAGGCAATCCGGCGGCCCTAACTCTGAGCGTGGATATTCACGGCTTGTTTGCTGACCTGCCACAGGGCTTGGCGGCATCCCCTGTGAGTTATAACGTCTATGTCGCGGGCAATCTCCCATTGAGCGACCAGCAGAATTGGTACGAGATACGTCCCCCTCCCCCTCCTGCCTATTCCGTCATCCCCTGGGTTTTTGCCAGCCCGATGCTGGGGTTTTTATACAACGTCGGGCTTGTCACTCAATACGACAAAGTACGGCTGGATATCCTCAATAATGCCGATCTCTCCGGTGGGGCCGGGGCGTCGATCTATGTGGGTTACGGCGTCGATTCCGACGAAATGCTTGCCAGCAATCGTTTTCGTAAGATCCTGGATATAAAAAGCGCAACCAATACCCAATCCTACTCCGTGTTGACGATCAACAAGACCGGCAATGGCACCGTGACGGCCCAGGCCAATGTCATCTGTGGTGACCAATGCTCCGAAAGTTACCTGCCTGGTACCCCGGTGACCCTGATCGCCACCCCGGCGGGGGGCGCGAATTTCACGGGCTGGAGCGATGCCTGTGCGGGTCAGGGCGCGGCCTGTACCTTGACGATGGATGCTTCAAAGATCGTCAGTGCGACCTTCGGTACGTCATCGAACAATGGTGCCGTCGTCACCCTGATTACCCACTACTACCAGTCCATTCTCGGCCGGGCACCGGAGCCTTCGGGACTGGCCTACTACCAGGACAGTATTGCCAGAGCACAATCACTCGGTGACGTTAAGCCAGCGTTCCGCCAGATGGGTTCCGACTTCTTCAACAGTCCGGAGTATCTGGATAGAAAGACCAGCAACACGGACTACATTACCAATCTATACAAGACCTTTCTTCAGCGTGACCCGGATAGCGCTGGTTTGCAGTTTTATCGGGATCGGCTCGCAAAAGGTGAATCGCGTAATACCTTCGTTACCGATTTCACCAATTCACCCGAGTTCGCTCAGTTCATGAAGAATCTGGGTTTCTGAAGCGTAGTACTGGGAAAGGCTGCTGACCGTCCTGCTTCGATCTGAAACATACCGTGAAATTGCCGCTCTGGTTCCAATCGCTGAGTGCGGCCATATTCCTGACCGCCGGAGCCATTGCGCTATCCCTGGATCCCCGCTGGCATAACCTGGAGCATTGGGCCTTCGATCTGTGGACCGAGGTGGCACCTCGTCCGGGGCAGGCCTTGCCGATCACTCTGGTGACCATCGACGATTTGTCGTTGCAACAGCTTCATCTGCGCTGGCCCTGGCCGCGTCGCGTTCATGCGCGCATCGTCGAACGGCTCAAGGCCATGGGGGCGAGCCTGATCGTCTTCGATGTGCTGTTCTCCCAGGCCACCGAACCCGACGAAGACCAGGCACTGGCCGAGGCTATTCGCAAGGCGGGCAACGTCATTCTGGTGGCGGCGCGGCGTAATCAGGATACCGCGTATGGCACCCTGGTGACCCGCCAAGAGCCACTGACCCTGTTTCAGGAGGCCGGGGCCCAAATCGGATTGGCCAATCTCGGCCTCGACGCCGATCTGGTGGTACGGAATGTCCCGGAAGGCCGCGAGATTCTGTGGCGGCAAATGCTCAACCGGCTCGCCCAAATGGTTCCCGACATCGATCCGGAGGTGCCACCCCGGGAGGGTGCGCTGATCCGTTTTTTCGGCCCAGCCCGAAACTTCCCCGAGGTACCGGTTTTCAAGGTGTTGGACGACCCGCCCTCGCTGCCCTCCGACGCCTTCGAGGGTCAGGTGGTGCTGATCGGGCGAACCAGCCGGGCAACGGCCGAATTAGGCGGCGATGCCGATCTCTTTGCCACGCCCTTCACGGCCCATTCCGGGATCATGATACCGGGCGTCGAGATCCATGCCACCCTGCTGGAGAATGGCGTGCGCCGGCTCGCCATCGTGCCGATTGAATCCTTGAGCCTGTGGTTGCTAATGATCCTGGTGGGTCTGGCAGTGTCATTCGTTCTGCCTCACTTGGGGGTGATGACCGGAGGCCTGTATACCCTCAGCTTGCTGGCGGCTGTGTGGGGGGCGAGCTACGCGCTATTTGTCACGCAGGCTCGCTGGCTGCCGGTGCTGGCGCTCAGTACGCCACCCCTGCTGGCGTTTCTCGGCAAGTTCCTGATCTTCATAATCCAGGAACGCCGCCACAAAAACGCGATCCGCCAGATGTTCGCCCTCTACGTTCCGCCCGACGTGGTGCAAGCCTTGGCGGCCCATCCCGAGCGCCTGAGCCTGGGCGGCGAATCGCGGGAATTGTCGGTGTTGTTCACCGATCTCGAGGGTTTTACCAGTCACAGCGAGATCCTCGGCCCCCGGCGGATCGCCCGGCTCATCAATCTTTATCTGGACGCCATGAGCCAAGTGGTGTTTGACCACGGCGGCACGGTCGACAAATACATTGGGGACGCCATCATGGCCTTTTGGAATGCCCCCCTGGAGGTACCGAATCATCCCCGCCAGGCCCTGGCGGCCGCACTGGCAATGCAACAAGCCATGCCTGCCCTCAATGCCCGCCTTCAAGCCGAAGGCCTGCCAGCGATTGCCATGCGCATTGGTTTGCACAGCGGCGAAGCCATTGTTGGCAACCTTGGCAGCACCCGGCGTTTTAGTTACACGGCAATTGGCGACACCGTAAACCTGGCCGCCCGCCTTGAACCCCTCAACAAGCGCTTTGGCACGGCAATTCTGGTCAGCGAGGACATTGCCCGCCTCGCGGGCGACCTGACACCCCTGCGGATTCTCGACCGGATACGGGTACGAGGGCGCAACCGGCCCTTGTCGGTCTATACCGTCGCGCCCAACGCAGCCTTTGCCCAGCGCGCCGGGCAGGCATTCGCCGCCTATCGGGAACGGCGCTGGGACGAGGCACATGCCTTATTGACCGAGCAGTTGGCCGATTGCCCCAACGACGCGGCAACCCTCGCCTTGCTCGCCCGTATCGAGCGTTTTCGCATGACACCTCCGCCAGCGGACTGGGATGGCACGGAGTGAATCTGCTTCGATTGTGCAGCAAAACGGGGAATCCGGGAATTCTGGGTAGAGTCGAGATGTTTCATTTACAATCGACCATTGTCCTTGATGTATAAACGATTTTTCCGGATTTTCCAATCCTTACCGTCTGTTCACAGAGATTCTGCCATGCTGAATCCGCATCGATTTGTCCGTTACTTCTACCCTTGGCTGCTGGGTTTGCTCGTTGCCCAATCGGTGTCGCCGGTTCTTGCGGTAACCCCTCAGATCATGATGGGGGCACAACACAGCCTGGCGATGAAAAGTGACGGCACTCTGGTGACGTGGGGAAGTGACAGCACCGGCCAATTGGGAGTGGGTCGAGATCTGTACTTTACAATACCGCAACGGGTTCCCAACTTTAACCTCGGGGCCAATCCATCGCCAGACTCATTAGCCGCTGGCAGTTTTCACACTTTGGCGCGTTTCCCCAATGGCACCCTCTGGACTTGGGGCTATAACGGCTACGGTCAACTCGGTGACGGTACCACCACGACCCATCCCAACCCCGCCCCCGTCAAGGGTCTTGGCCCAGTCCGTGCCATGGCAGGAGGGCTTCGGCACAGCCTGGCCGTCACCACCGACGGAGCCGTCTGGGCGTGGGGTGCAAATGATCAGGGAAGGCTTGGCGACGGGACGACGGACGAGCGAGATACTCCGGTTCAGGTCAAAGGTCTAACCGACGTGGTCGCGGTTGCGGCGGGTTATTACCACAGCCTGGCACTTAAATCCGATGGTACCCTCTGGGCCTGGGGTGGGAATGACCTCGGTCAACTTGGCCAGGGCACCACAGACTCCATTGCCCACACCACGCCCGTTCAGGTCATGGGCCTGACGGGAGTCATCGCGGTGACAACAAAGCGGAGCCACAGCCTCGCACTCAAACAAGATGATAGCGTTTGGGCATGGGGCGACAACGAGCATGGGCAGATTGGAAACGGTACCACCACCAACCAACTCGCAGCGGTTCAAGTCC
>JBAXSA010000281.1:0-4232 GCA_037130945.1 Pseudomonadota bacterium
TTCAGAATGTTGCTGACGATTTTGGTACCGCCGTTGTCAATATCAATTTGGCACTTGCAAGGGAATTGCTTGAGCTGACGGAAAAACAGCGGTCGCTGCGGTTGGCGAGTATCCTCTCTCAAATCGTGGAGAATACCCAATCACCGGTCGTGCTGGATAATCTCGAAATCCTGTTCGACAAGGATCTCAAGCAGGATCCCCTGCGTCTGTTACAGGGTGTTGCGAGAAACCGCGCCGTGCTGGCTTCCTGGAATGGAACCACTACCAAAGGGAGGCTTTTGTATGCCGAACCAGGCCATCCCGAGTATCGCAGCTATGACTTTGCAGACGCCCTGATCGTGAGCATGGATGGGGTCGCCACGGTCGATTTGGCAAAAAAAATAATGTTCAACGGGCCAAGACAGTCATGAAATACAGAGACCTTATCCAATTCGACCCGATTGAGACGGTCGTTCAGTTGCGTGACGCGGACAAATCCAACGATGCACGCCATTTAGTGAAAACCTACGTCATTTCCGAGGAAATGGCGGAACGGCTCATGCGGATTGTCATCCCTCAAATGCAGTTTGACCAGCCAGTCGACAACAAGGGCCTGCTGGTGGTGGGTAACTATGGCACCGGTAAATCACACTTGATGTCTGTGATCTCCAGTCTTGCTGCCGACACCTCCCTGCGGGAAGGGCTGAATCACGCCGGTGTCCGTGACGCTGCCGGGCAAATTGCGGGTCGTTTCAAGGTGATCCGTGCCGAGATCGGCGCCACCACCATGTCTCTGCGTGACATCCTGGTGTCTGAACTGGAAGAGCATCTCGACAAGCTCGGCGTTGGATTTGTGTTTCCTGGGGCGGAAACCATCACCAACCACAAGCGGGCCTTCGAGGACATGATGGCAAAGTTCGGAGAGGTTTTCCCAGATCAGGGCCTGCTGCTGGTGGTTGATGAGCTGCTGGACTACCTACGCACCCGTGATGACCATGAGCTAATCCTCGATCTCAACTTCCTCCGCGAGATTGGTGAGGTCTGTAAAGACCTGCGATTCCGCTTTATGGCGGGTGTGCAGGAAGCCATTTTCGACAGCCACCGATTCGCCTTTGTGGCCGATAGCATCCGACGGGTGAAAGACCGATTCGAGCAGATCCTTATCGCCCGTAACGATGTCAAATTCGTGGTGGCCGAGCGCCTGCTCAAGAAAACCGGCGAGCAGCAAGCCAAGATCCGTGATTATCTGATGCCCTTTGCCAAATATTATGATGGCTTCAACGAGCGAATGGACGAATTCGTCCGGCTTTTTCCCGTGCATCCCGATTACATCGACACATTTGAGCGCGTCACCCTGGTGGAAAAGCGCGAGGTGCTCAAGACTCTGTCCATGGGCATGAAAGGCATCCTGGACAAGGAGGTACCACAGGACACTCCCGGTCTGATTGCCTTTGATAGCTACTGGATCACGCTCAGGCAGAACGCTTCCTTTCGCGCTATTCCCGAAATTCGGGCGGTCATTGATTGCAGTCAGGTACTGGAATCCCGTATTGAGAACGCCATCACCCGCAAGCAGTACAAACCGATGGCGCTACGGCTGATCCATGCGCTGTCCGTCCATCGCCTCACCACCGGTGACATCCACGCCCCCATCGGGGCATCTGCGGAAGAGCTACGCGACCGGCTCTGTCTCTTCGATCCGCTGATCGCCGAGCTAGGCAGCGATGAGCCCGACAAGGATCTACAGACCCATGTGGAAACCGTGTTGCGCGAGATCCACAAAACGGTTAGCGGCCAGTTCATCTCGTTCAACCCTGACAATCGCCAGTTTTATCTCGACCTGAAAAAGACCGACGATTTCGACGCCCTAATCGACAAGCGAGCCGAAAGCCTAGGCAGCGTTCAGCTCGACCGCTTCTATTACGAAGCGCTAAAACGCGTCATGGAATGCCAGGACGCCACCTACGTGACCGGCTACAAGATTTGGCAGCACGAATTGGTTTGGCAAGATCGTAAGGCCTCCCGCACCGGCTATCTGTTTTTCGGAGCGCCCAACGAGCGATCCACCGCTGTGCCTCAGCGGGATTTTTACCTTTATTTCATCCAGCCAAACGATCCGCCCCGTTTCAAGGATGACAAGGTCAACGATGAGGTCTTCTTCCGCCTGAAAAGCCCTGACGAGGAATTCCAGATCGCGCTGAAAAGCTATGCGGCGGCACTGGAACTCGCCGCTACCTCCTCGGGCCATGCCAAGGCAACCTACGAGTCGAAAGCCAACGGTTTCTTGAAGAGGCTTGTTCAGTGGTTGCAAAAACACATGCGAGACGCCTTCGAGGTGACCTACCAGGGCCGTACCAAAGCACTGACCGAGTGGGTCAAGGGCAAATCCCTCCGTGATCTGTCGGGGCTACTGCCCCACGAAACCATCAACTTCCGCGATCTCATCAACACCATTGCGGGTGTTTGCCTGGCCCCAAACTTCGAGAACCAGGCACCGGACTATCCATTCTTTTCGGTGCTGATTACCGGCAACAACCGCGCCCAGGCCGCGCAAGACGCCTTGCGGATCCTCGCCGGTCAACATCGCACCAAGCAGGCCACGGCCGTGCTGGATGCGCTGGCGCTGCTCGACGGCGAGAAGATCGACCCCTACCCGTCAAAGTACAGCCAGTTCATCCTTAATATCATCAAGGCCAAGGGCCACGGCCAAGTGGTGAATCGCAACGAGATCATCCAGGATGACCACGGGCTGGAATACATGAATCCGGACGGCTCCCGGCTTGAACCCGAGTGGGTGGTGGTTATTCTGGCTTCACTGGTTTACACCGGCGACATCGTACTCGCCATTCCGGGCAAGAAATTCGACGCCACCGGGCTACAGCAGCTTGCCGCGACCGGCATGGATGAGCTGATCCGTTTCAAACACCTGGAGCAGCCCAAGGAATGGAACCTGCCCGCGCTCAAGGGGCTATTCGAACTGCTCGGCATGACGCCTGGCCTGGCACAACTCGTCACCCAGGGCAAGGATGAACCCGTTCAGAACTTGCAGCAGGCCGTGGGCAAGATCGTCAAGCGTATCGTCATGACCCAGCAGATCCTGCGCGAAGGACTTTCCTTCTGGGGGATGGATCTGCTCGTAGGCACCAATCTCGCCAACGCAAGCAGCGGATTGAATGAAGCCAAGACCTTTTTTGAATCGCTCCAGGCCTATTCATCGCCTGGCAAGCTGAAAAATTTTCGCTACAGCGCACCCGAGGTCATGGCCCATGTTACGGCCATGAAAGCCCTGGACGATCTTGACGCCCTGCGCGGGTTCATCATGGATCACGGGCCAACGGCATCATGGCTCTCCATTGCCGAAGGGGCGTTGCCCGCTCAACATGTTTGGGTGGATCGCCTAAAGGCCACCCGGCAAAACATTCTGGATGCACTCAAGCAGGCGAATCTGAGCGAGCTGGCCACCCAGTCCCGAGGCATCGGTGCCAAGCTCCAGAAGCTCAAGAAGGATTACATCGTCGCCTACATTGGCCTGCATGCCAAAGCCCGTCTTGGCGTGAACGACGACAAACGCAAGGCAGGGTTGCTCAACGATCCGCGTCTGCAAACCCTGCTCAAGCTGGCCGGAATCGACCTCATGCCACGGCAGCAGCTCATCGATTTTCAGAACCGCCTGGCCGGGCTGAAGAGCTGCTTTGCCCTGACCGAGCAGAACCTCGAATCGACGCCCCTCTGCCCGCACTGTGAATTCCGCCCGTTGGTCGAAACCGGCATGGCTGTTGGCTCGCCAATGATCGGCCAGATGGACGATCAGCTAGACACCCTGGTAACGGCCTGGACTTCCTCTATCCTTGGCAACCTGGAGGATCCGATCACCCAGGCCAACATGAGTCTGCTGAAAAACGACGAGCGTGAACCGCTGGAGTCCTTCATTAAAACGCGTGAGTTGCCGGTGCCGCTCAACAGCCACTTCGTCCATGCCCTGAAAGAGGTGCTTTCCGGTTTGATCAAGGTTACCGTCAAGACGCATGAGCTACAAAACGCCTTGCAAATTACCGACGGCCCGGCCACCCCGGCGGAGATGAAGAAGCGCTTTGAGGAATACATCGATCAGCTCACCAAGGGTAAAGACCCGGCCAAGGTGCGGATCGTCATGGAGGGTTGAACCACGAATGTACACGAATGAACACCAATTGAGGACATTGATCGACAAAGGCGAAGGACTCGATCTTGAGTTCAAGACCTGCCGCAACCAA
>JBAXSA010000282.1:0-4229 GCA_037130945.1 Pseudomonadota bacterium
GGGGGAGGGAGCCATCTGCTCCTCCCCCCAGCGGGGGGAGGTTGGGAGGGGGGAAGTGAGGGCTCTTCCGCAAGATAAAAATACAGCGTCAACCCGCCCTCGGTTTTTGGTGGCCCAGGCGGGCGAGTGGTGAAGACGGGGGCAAAGCTGCGCAGGCTGCCCGAGGCGATGGTGGCGCGGCGGGCGACAATGGGTTTGAGGGGTGCCAGCGTATTCAACAGATCATCGAGCGGCAGCGCGGCGACTTCGTCGGCGGCTTGTCGCAAGGCTCCGGCCAGATCAAAATCGCTTCCCTGCCAGACACGATATTCCTGACTGAATTGGCGCAGATGGATCAGCGAGGCGTTTTCCAGCTTCGCCAGTAGACCATCGGTGGCGTCGCCAAACAGTGCCCGAAGCAGTGCCTGGCTGGCTTTTAATCCGCGCTGCGCACCGATCAGATTCAGCAGGCCAATGGTCTTCAAGAGCTGCGCGGCGTCACTGTCCGGCGGGCCGTCAAAACGCTCCAGGGCCGTGGCGACCTCGATCCAGCGGTGGTAGGTGAGCGGGTCGGAAAATCCACCCGTCGGGTTGAGCATAAAATAGTCGTAAAGCTGCCAGGGTTTGACCCAGTCGCCCAAGCGCATTTTGCCCAAGCGTTCGCGTAGGCCAAAGGATTCGCCGCTGCCGAGATAGGAAAACAGGGTGCGTTCGTTTTGCGCGACCTTTTGACACAGCACCGGCAGGATCAACAGGGTTAGCGGGTGCAGTGGGTAGCAGCACTGAAAAAGCGCCCGCGCCTTGACCTCATCCAACCCTAACGGCAGTGCCCCCTCCGCCGCCAGACCTGTGGCCCAGACAGTCATTGCGGATACCACCTCGGACGGCAGCTCACCCTGGCGTTCAAAGGCGGCGGCGACAATGCGCAGGGATTGCTCGGCGGGCTCCAGGAAGGCCAGCGCGGCAAAGCGCCCCTGAACCTTTTGCCATTCCTCGCGCAGGTGTTTGCCGAGCCGGTGGCTGTACTGCTCAAAGGCCTGGTGCAACATCACCACTAGGTGTAGCGGGGCGCGGTGGGCCTCGTGCGCCTGTTCCGCCAGAAGTTGCAGGAGGTGAATTTCGCGGTGTTGGGGATGGTAGGACTCGTATTCGAGGAATTTCCCCAGCTCGTCGATCTCGACCAGGACGCCACAACCGCCATGATTCAACCAGGCATTTTGCACCCGCCGAAACAGTGCCAGTACCTGATCCATCGGGGTACCAGGCCGGGCGGCGACACGGATATCCTGGGCCAACACATCCGCGCCGGAGAATCGGCTTTTTTTAACCGCTGCCGCCAGCGCCAACAGGAGTTGGCGAACCAGCGAATCGGGGATGCCGTTGACCTGCACCCGCAGGAAGCCGCGCCGACCCTCCAGAAATCGCGACAAACGCCCGGCTAGCGAGGGGTCGGCATCATGGAGAATTTTGGTGGCGATTTGGCGGGCAGCGTTCTGTTCCGGCAACACCAAGGCCCCCAGAAATAACGCGAACGCCGATTTTCCAGAGCCATAAGGGCCGATCAACGCCAAGGCACGGCCACAGGCACGCTCATCCAGACCCTCGGCGACCTGGGCGAGTGCCTGCAAGGCTCGCGAGGTCGGCAGGTAGGCGCTGACCAGCTCCAGGGTGTCGCTGTCGCGGGCCAGGTTGATCGAGCGGGTATAGGTGGACTTGATCCGAATCTGTTGATCCAGGCCGCTCATGCCGTGGCCTTTTGGTAGTGAACTCGTAGGATGTCGAGCGATTTCACAGTGCCTCGACCCCGGTAGATTTGATGCACGCCAGCGGTGTCGCGGAGTTCATAGCAGTCTGGATAACACTCCATCACCTTGGCCAGGATAGCCATCAGCCCTTCCTCGCTCAGGCGAAACACCGCCCCCGCCGCTGCCCAATCGCCATCACCATATAACACGGCCCGCACCGGCAGCGTGGCTTGCCGAGGTTCAGCCTCGAACCGTTGCGACAGCGCGAAATGCAGCGCCACCGGCGGAAAAAACGGACGCACGATGCGGGGGCTGTGGTATCGGCCACCCCCTTCGGGTTCGATCAATTGCAGTGGCGCAAGCGGTGAGTCGAGAGACTCGTCACCCTGTCTGACCTCTGGGGCATACATCCGCAACAGGGTGGAAACCTCCGATTTCAGGGTGCTGGCCGAGCAGCGGGCTTTGTTGAGCTCTTGCGAGGCAAATTCGTCGAGTCCCCGCAACACCTCCTGATCCTGAAACCGGGGCATTGCGAACCGGTTAAAAAGCCAGTAGACGCCGGTCGCCCACTCGGCGTTGGACGCCAGCAGCCAGTGGATGATCCACAGCGTCGCGTCATCTTCCAGATAGGTGTCACCTTTGTCTCCCAACAGTGTCTCACCCAACTCGGTCGGCCGCCCCATTCCGGCATCAAAGTCCACGACACCCACCGCAAGCAGCCAGTAGTGGATGGCATTCACCATATTGCGCCCGACCCCCAGCGTCACCATGGCCTGTTCGGGCTGGCTGAAGAGATCCGGCTTTGCCTTCACCGCCTCAAAGCCCTTGGTCAACCAGCCGTACCGCAACGGGAAGGTTTCATGGCGTCCAAAGGTGGTTTTTTCTCGATTCAATCTCACCGCAATCTCACCTCATCCAACGCCTAATCCAATGCCTTCATGCGATCAACCGCCGCGACAATCCGCTCGATCGCTGTCGAAACTTCCGCCATCTTGTGGTCACGGCCAAAACTCAACCGGACCGCGCCATAGAGGGGATCGCCTTCAATGCCGATCGCCCGCAACACATGAGACGGCTCGATGGTGCCCGATGAACAGGCCGACCCCGAGGCAATGGCAAGATCCGCCGATACCTGGTTGATTAACGCCTCGCCGGGGATGCCTTCAATGGAAAAATTGACGATATACGGGGAGCTGCGCGCCAGATCACCCTGCACCCGCACCGGCAGACGCTGACCGAGCTGTTCCAAAAAATGGCGTTTGAGCGCATGAACGTGGGCCAAATCGGCTTCGCGCCGCTTCGCGGCCAGGGCGAGCGCTGTACTCAAACCGACAATTTGATGGGTCGCCAGGGTGCCGGGGCGCAGACCGAACTCTTGACCTCCACCGACCATCAGCGGTTGCAGGCGCAGGTGACGGCGATTACGAACCACCAGACAACCCACACCCTTGGGGCCATGAAACTTATGCGCTGAAAGTGCTAGCAGGTCAATGGGAATATTTTGCAGGTCGATGGCAAACTTGCCGGCCGCCTGGGCGGCATCAACATGGAACAACACCCCCGCCCGGGCCGCCAGATCGGCGACTTCGGCAATGGGCTGCATGACACCGGTTTCGTTATTGATGTGTTGCAAAGAAACCAGCAGGGTATCGGGCCGCAAGGCACGCGCCACGGCCTCTGGCTCGACCCACCCCCCGCCATTGGGGGCCAGGCATGTAATCTCGTACCCTTCCCGGGCCAGCACGGCGCAGCATTCCAACACCGATTTATGCTCAATGGCCGAGGTCACCAGGTGGCGACCGTGGGCGGCATGGGCAAGGGCAATGCCGCGCAAGGCCAAATTATTGGCCTCGGTCGCACCCGAGGTAAATATCACTTCGTCGGTCTCGCATCCCAACTCGGCGGCAATCTTCGCCCGTGCCCTAGCCACCACGGTGGCGGCGGCTTGTCCAGGCAGGTGAGGGGATGAAGGATTGGCGTCACCGTCTGGGCCGCACAGGCATTCGACCATGCGAGCCACCACTTCGGCGGCGACTGCGGTCGACGCCGCAGTATCGAAATAAAGCGGTTTAACTGGGCTCATGAATGGCCTCTGGATCAGGAAACCGCACGGTATGGGCTGCGCTCAGTAGGCCGGGTCGGGGGGAAGGGTTGCCATCAGAGCGGCCACCAGCTCGAACCGCAGCGATTCCCGAAAGACAGGGGCATTCCGCTCCGATAGAAACTTTAGGAGTGAATTTTACGCATGGAGCGAGATTTTGTCGCCTCATTTTGCCCTCCCCCACTGGGTAGTCACAGGCGTTAGTTACCAGAATATCAACATCACAGCATCAAGCTGGCAACAAAGGCTTGCCTGGCGGCTGAATCCTCTGCGTGAACCATTCCGAAAGCCACAGACGATATCCCACCTTGTAACCCAGCGCCTTGGCTTTCTCTTGCCACGCGGCTTTTTCATCCGCCATCAGACCATTCCAAGCGGCGCTGGCGGTGGCCCAGGCTCGGTTA